>JASJAX010000005.1 GCA_030066755.1 Acidimicrobiia bacterium | reverse complement strand
GCCGGAGTGGTAAGCCGGCACAGTTAGCGAGACATCGAGACCCGGGCGGATCCTCCCCGCCCGGGTCTCCTTCTGGTCCTCGCATCACCACCAAGGAGCGTGACATGGGAACGGTGAAGGCAGCGGAGATCGTTGCGGGGCATCGGCGGGCATGACACGAGTGGGTGTTGCCGGACTTGGTCGCATGGGCGTTCCAATGGCGACCAACATCGCAGGCGCTGGCTTCCGGCTCACACTGTGGAACCGAAGTGTCGGGAAGGCTGCATCGCTCGCCCGGGAACTCGACGGCGCGGTAGCCGAAACGCCACGCCAGCTGGCCGAGGCGTGCGACGTTGTCATCACGATGCTGTCCGACGATCGCGCCTCGGAGCAGGTCCACAGCGGTGTTGACGGGTTGCTCGCCGCCGATGCGGGAGCCGGCTATTTCGTGGAGATGGGCACGCACAGCCCGCAGCACGTCGAGCAGATGGCGGCCGAGGCCGCCAGGAGGGTTCTCATCGATGCACCGGTGTCCGGCTCGATCGATGCGGCTCGAGAAGCGCAACTGCTGATCCTGGTCGGCGCCGACGAGCAGACGGTGAATCCGATCAGGCCGGTGCTCGACGCAATGAGTCGGGAGGTCATCTGTTTCGGTCGCGTCGGCGCCGGCGCGACGATCAAGCTGGCGATCAATCTGCTCATCCATGGTCTCAACCAAACCCTTGCCGAGGCGCTGACGCTGGCGGAGGCGGCGGGAATCGAGCTTGGTGATGCGTACCGCGCGATGGAGCAATCGGCTGCGGCGGCTCCGATGCTCGCATATCGAAAGCCGCAGTACCTGGCCGAGGCATCGAGCCCGGTCTCTTTCGCCCTGTCGCTCGCCCGCAAGGACGTCGCATTGGCGATGCAGATCGCTGAGGATCTCCATGTGGCGATGCCCCAAGCTCGGGTCAATCTGGACCAGCTTCGGGCGGCAGACGATGCGGGGTTCGGTGACCGGGACATGGCGGCAATGCTCAACTATCTACGAGGTGCGGAATGAAGCAGGCAATCCTGTTCGTCGGAGGGTGGGAAGGTCACCGACCCGAGGTGTTCTCGGAGTGGGCCAGGCAACTCCTCGAGGCAGAGGGGTTCTCCGTCACCACCCACGACACACTGGCGCCTCTCGCAGATCCTGAACGGCTCGCTGACGTCGATCTGATCGTTCCCATCTGGTCGAGTGCCCGCTCCTCCCACCGGCCGGAATTCGGCAACATGACGAAGGCCGAGGAGGACGGGTTGTTGCAGCTGATCGGGAACGGCTGCGGCATCGCCGGCTGGCACGGCCACATGGGCGACGCGTTCCGGGATCGGCCGACGTACCACTTCTTGATTGGTGGCCAATTCGTCGGGCATCCTCCGGGGTGGCCGGACAACCCAGTCCCGGAGGACGACTTCATCGAGTACGAAGTGACGATCAGCAAACCCCACGACCCAATCGTCCGGGGTATCCGCAGCTTTCAGCTCAACTCTGAGCAGTACTACATGCTGGTCGATCCATCCAACGACGTGCTTGCGACAACCACCTTCTCCGGCGACCACCTCTGGTGGATCGAGGGCACGACGATTCCTGTCGTGTGGAAACGCCGTTGGGACAAGGGCCGGGTCTTCTACTGCTCCATTGGACACCGCATCGAGGATCTCAGGATGCCCCAGGTGACCGAGATCATGCGCCGCGGAATGGTGTGGGCAGCATCGGGTCGCTCATGATCTCCGTGGAGTAGGCACCGGTGTCGGGGAACGGCTCGACAGACCACTGACCGCGTTCGCCGGTCGCCCTCTCAGTCGTAGTAGCCAGAGGCGCATCGTGCCTTCCGGACGCGCAATCGCCGCACGCGGTCAAGCCACGCACTGCGGAGCGGCAACCCCTGCAAGCGAGACGATTCCTGCCCTCCCGCTTGATGAGCGATCACGCAGGGTTGTAGTCGTCTTCTTTCTTGGCGCCATAGAACATGCGACGAATCCTGGCCTCGACCTCTTTGGCATCGGCCTCGTCGTACTCCATTCCACCGTTGGTCTGGAGCGTGTGCAGCCGGTTCAACATCGAGTCGTGGTAGTCACCATCGACCTGACGGCTCGGCTCTTCGTCGCGCTTGCGGCGTCGGAACAAGGGCATGCTGCGTCTATCGGCAGCCTGCCCCCGCCTCCTGAAGGAAGAAACGCGAAGTTGGGGCGATCGACCCAAAAATACCACGGAGAGTGTTTTCACTGGCGACGCTACGTGACATTGGGGTATATTGACGGAGCGTGGTGCGGGGCCCCTGGGCTTGGGGTCCGTTGGAGGAAGGAAACGTTGTGGGGATGTCGAGCAGCGACATCGAGCAGGCATCGTTCGACGAGACCTCGGACGGTGGGTGGGATGCCGCCCAGGTCAAGGTCTTTCTTCTCGACGTCGCAAAGAGCGTTCGCAAGCTCGAACGACGCGTCGAAGAGGCGCATGAGATGCGAACTGCTGCGATGGAACTCGTCACGCAGGCGGAAGCGCTCGTCGACCAGGTCAAAGACCAGGCCGACGGCAATGGTGATACCGGGGAGGCCGCAGAGGCGGCCGAACGGTTGATCGCCGAGGCGGAGGCACGCGCACAGGAGATCGAACGCGCTGCGGCTGCCCGCGTCCGCGCAGCCGAGAACCAGGTCACCGCGTCCTTGGATCGCGGCAAGGGCGAAGCGGCAATGGCCGTTCGAAAGGCCGAACGCAATGCCGCCCAACTCATCGCCGATGCTGAAGCTCGCGCTCACGAAATCGAGTCGGCCGCCGCGGATCGCGTCCTGGCCGCTGAAGACGAAGTCGCTGCCGTCCTGGAGCGGAGCAAGGGCGAAGCTGCGTCGATCGTTCGCGAGTCGGAACGTATCGCCGCACAGCTCATCGAGGAGGCGCAATCCGAGCTCGGGTGGCGTCGCATCGAAGCCGCGGCCAACGCTGAACACGAACGAGAGGCCGTCCGTCACGATGCTGCCAAGGTGCGAGAGCTGGCGCGGGTCGACGCGGCGGCGATCGTTGCCGGAGCTCTCGAGGAAGCGGATCGGGTGACCCAGAGGGTCTTCCGCAACGTTGCCACCGTCCCGGGCAGAGCCGAGGTCGAGCGGATCGTCGCCGAAGCCGAAGCCCTCCTGGAGAACGCCAGGGCCGAGAGTGAGGCGATTGTCGCCCAAGCCATGGATCAGGTTGGAACCTCCGGCGAGGGCGACGAACTGAGCGACGAAGTTCGCCGCTCGGTGTCGGCGCTGCGCACGGTCACCAACGCGCGGACCCGGGAGGCCGAAGAGGGGCCCGTCCAGCAGGTTCGCGGCAGGGCACTGCAGATGCTCGCCCAGGTGCGACGCGGCGATGGCCAGATGTCTCCGGACGAACGTGCGGCGCTCGCCGAGGAGCTCCACGGCCTGCAGGATCTCATCGCCAAGCTCGAAGAGGGTCTCCTCAACAACAACAACGACGGCGCACCGACGATGCGCGTCGTCCTCGACCTCACGGGTGAGGACGCCGACGACAGCGGCGAGGCTTTGGCCCGTCGCCCGTCGCGTTATCAGCAGCGTTCGGCGAACCTCCCGAAGATCGGTTCACGAGTCGAGAGCGTCAACCGAGCCATGCAGTCGATGCGCGACAGCATGAAAGAACCCGAGTAGCGGAACTGCGTACTCGCCGGACCTGAGACTCGGGACTTGCGACCCGGGGCTACTTTGCTCTGAACTTCGTACCGTTCTCCGCGGCGTCGACGAGGATCTGCGCCGGGGCGAATCGGGCGCCGTGGGCGTCTTCGAGCTCACGCATTCGGGCAACCACGGTGTCGGCGCCAACCTGATCGACGTACATGAAGGGTCCGCCGCGGAACGGCGGGAAACCGAGTCCCATGATGGCCCCGATGTCGCCGTCGCGGGCGGAGCGAAGAATGCCCTCTTCCAGGCAACGGGCCGCTTCGTTGATGAATTGCAGGGCAAGCCGATCCTGGATCTCAGCCTCGGCAACGTCGCCGCTCCCACTGACCCCGAGGACCGCGTACACGGAAGTGTCGACATCGCCCTTCTTGCCATCCTCGTAGGTGTAGAAGCCGCGGCCGTTCTTGCGTCCCTTACGGTCGTCGTCGATGAGGTTGGTGAACTGGGCGGGTGCCTGCATCCGCTCACCGAATGCCTGCTCCATGATCTTGGCGATCTTCGCGCCAACGTCGATTCCTACTTCGTCACTGAGCGTGATGGGACCGACAGGGAATCCCCACGACACCATGGCGTTGTCGATCGACTCGACCGATGCGCCTTCGGCGAGGAGGTGCATCACCTCACCGGCATACGGGGCGAGGATCCGGGTCGTGTAGAACCCGGTGCCGTCGTTCACGACGATCACCGTCTTCCCCTGTGCCTTACCGACGGCGACACACGTTGCCGTCACCCAGTCGGCGGTGTCCTCCGTGACGATGATCTCCAGGAGCGGCATCTTCTCGACCGGCGAGAAGTAGTGCATCCCGATGACCTGATCGGGGCGTGACGCCGCTGCAGCAATGTCCGTGATCGGAATCGACGAGGTGTTCGACGCGAAGATCGCGTGCTCCGGGGTGGCCGCCTCGACGTCCCGCAGGACGGATTGCTTCAGGTCGAGGTCCTCGAAGACCGCTTCGATGACGAGGTCGACATCGGCGAAGCCGCGGTAGTCCGTGGTCGCCGTCACGAGCTGCATTGCTCGGTCGGCCTGGTGCGGCTTCATCCGGCGGCGTTTGACCTGGCCGTCGAGGACCTTGCGCACGTACGCCAGCCCGCGTCCGGCGCCGTCGTGGTCGACCTCCTTGATGCGGCTCGACGTGCGTGCCCTGGTGGTGTTGACCGCCGCGATGCCGCCGCCCATCAGACCGCCACCGATGATTCCGATCTTGGCGACCGCACGTTCCGGAGCGTCCGAGTCGACACCCCGATCACGCTTGAGCTCCTGCGTAGCGAAGAAGATCGACCGGAGCGCTTCAGCCTCCGGCGACGTGATCAGGCCGCGGAACTCCTCGAGCTCGGCAACGTAGCCGGCTTCGATGCCCTGCTCGATGCCGACTCGGACGGCACGGAGTGCAGCCGCCGGAGCCGGATAGTTGCCCTTGGTCTGCTCCAGCATCTTCTCCTCGGCCTTGGAGAACAGGACGCGCCGGCCCATTGCGTTGTCCTCCAGGGCGAGCTGCTGGAGATGGCTGGGGGAGAGCCACGACTTGACCTTGGCGAAGCCGCCGGCCTCCTCGGGCTCCGCTCCAATCGCCTCGAGCGCCCGACGACGGGCGACATCCATGAGCAGCTCACGGGGCACGATCTCGTCGACGAGCCCCATCTTGCGGGCAGAACGGGGCCGGACCGATCGTCCAGTAAGGATCAGGTCGAGGCCCGCAGCAACGCCGATGAGTCGCGGCAGCCGTTGGGTTCCGCCGGCGCCGGGGATGATGCCGAGCTGGATCTCGGGTTGGCCGAGCTGGGTTGCCTTCTCGTCGTTCGATGCGATCCGCATTCCGCATGCGAGGGCGAGCTCCAGGCCCCCACCGAGACACGGTCCGTGAATGGCTGCCACCACCGGCTTGCCGTGCTCGCGGTGGAGACGCTCGAGGCGGGAGAACCCTTCGTGCGCCACGGCCAGCATCTCGACCGCCGTGTCGGCGCTGTCGACGGTCTGCAACCAACGGATATCGGCGCCCGCAAGGAAGTTGTCGGGCTTGGCGCTGCCGAGCACGATGGCGCGGATCCCGTCATCGGTCTCGCACCGTTCGATGATCGAACCGAGGTCATCGGCGAGCTCCGGCGAGAGGGTGTTCATCGCCTCGCCCTGCCGGTCGAGCAGGACGGTCGCCACGCCTTCCTCGTCGACGCTGAACTGGAAGTGATCGAGCTTGAGATCGTGGTCGAGAGTCGTCATTCAGCGCTCCAGGATGAGTGCGGCGCCGAGACCGCCGGCGGCGCATTGGGTGATGAGTGCGGTGCCCTTGTCACGACGCACCAACTCGTTGGCCATGGTGAGGGCCTGTCGAGCTCCGGTGGCAGCAAACGGATGGCCGAGGGAGATCGATCCTCCGTATGGGTTCAGGTTCTCCTCGTCGATCTCGCCGATCGCAGTGTCACGCCCGAGGTACTCCTTCGCCCACTCGGTGCTGGCAAAGGCCCGGATGTTCGACAGCATCTGTGCGGCGAATGCCTCGTGCATGTCGACGATGTCGATGTCTGCCAACGTCATGCCGGCCCGGTCGAGGGCGATCGGCGAGGCGAACGAGGGTCCCATCAGCATCTGCCACGACGGGTCGAGGGCCGCGAAGGCCCAGCTGCGAACGAAGGCCTTCGGCACAAACCCGAGCGCCTCTGCGGTCGCCGCCTCCATCAGCACGACGGCGGATGCACCATCGGTCAGGGGCGAGCTGTTGCCCGCAGTGACCGATCCGTACTTGCGATCGAAGACCGGGCGCAGTGTCGATAGCTTCTCGATCGTGGTGTCAGCGCGGGGGATGGTGTCCTGCGTCACGGTGGTCGAGTACTTGGGCGGCACCGGCAGCGGCATGACTTCGTCGTCGTAGATGCCCTTTTCCCACGCCTCGACCGCCTTGCGGTGCGAGTGGAATGCGTACGCATCCTGATCCTCGCGGCTGATGCCGTTCTCGCGAGCCATCTTCTCTGCTGCGTCGCCCATGGTGAGGCCGCTGGACTTGTCGGCGAGCTCCGGAGCTTTCGGGGCGAGATCCTTGGGACGGAGGCCGGCAAACGCCTTGAGCTTCGACGGCAGGTCCTTGGCGGTGTTGGCGGCCATGAGTGCGCTGACGACCGCATCGTCGTACTGAATCGGAGGCTTCGAGAGGCTGTCGGCCCCCCCGGCGATGACGATGTCGGCGTCGCCGTGGAGGATGGCCTGGGCACCGTTCACGATCGCCTGGGTCGAGGTCGCACATGCTCGGCTCACCGAGTAGGCGTCGACCGACCGGGGCATCCCGGTGCCGAGCACGATCTCTCGGGCGATGTTCGGGGCCGTCACGTCGGCGACGACGGCACCGTACACCAGCTGATCGACCTGATCGCCACGGAGCCCGGACCGTTGCATGAGTTCGGTCACGACGGCCGTGCCGAGCCCCATCGCAGACAGATCGCGATAGACGGTGCCGGACTTGGCGAACGGGGTGCGAAGACCGGCGACGATGGCGACACGCCGGCCGTTCACGATTCCAGGAGCGGTGCTGTCCATAGGGAGGCCTCACAGACTCGAGCGGAGAGGCTGATTGTAGAGAGCAGGGATCGACGCGATTCCGTGGGCTCGGCATCGGGGAAGTACTGAGTACGGAGTACTGAGTACAGAGACCGAGATGGAAGCCGACTTGGCCGCTTACGGCTCTGACGGCTGACGACTGACGACTGGCGACTCCTGGAACTGTGCCTCGTAGAGATCTCGGTACAGGCCTCCTGCGGTCATCAGCTCGTCGTGTGACCCGTCCTGGACGATGTGGCCGGATTCGAGCACGAGGATTCGGTCGGCGTTGCGGACCGTCGACAGCCGGTGCGCGATGACGAAGGTCGTGCGGCCTTCCATCAGCGTGTCGAGGGCGGCCTGGACGATGGCTTCGGCCTCACTGTCGAGCGAGCTCGTCGCTTCGTCGAGGATGAGGATGCGTGGGTCCTTGAGAAGAGCCCGGGCGATGGCCACTCGCTGGCGTTGTCCGCCGGAGAGTTTGATCCCGCGTTCGCCGACGACCGTCTCATAGCCCTCCGGGAACTCCGAGATGAACTCGTGGGCGTGGGCGGCCACCGCCGCGGCTTCGAGTTCGGAGTCCGTGGCGTCCGGCTTCCCGACTCTGAGGTTCTCGGCGATGGTGCCGGAGAAGAGCTGGGTCTCCTGCGGCACGGCCGTCATGGCGGAGCGGAGTCCGCTGAGGCGCCTCCGTCGAACGTCGACGCCGTCGATCACGATGGCGCCGGCAGTGACGTCGAAGAACCGTGGAATCAACTGGACCAACGTCGACTTCCCTGCACCGCTGGGGCCGACGATGGCGACGACTTCGCCGGGCATGGCTTCCAGGGTGACTCGATGGAGAATGTCGACGTCGCGGTCCGAGTAGCGGAACCCGACGTCGTCGAACACGACATGACCGGCCTCATCGGCAGGTTCCTCCGGGTCGGCCGGCTCCACGAGATCGGTGCGTTCGTCGAGCAGTTCGAAGATGCGTTGCGACGCGCCGAGGGCCTCCTGCAGCTGTCCGTACAGCCCGGTGAAGGTCCCGATCGCGCCGGCAACCGTGAGGGTGTAGATGAGGAACGCCACCAGGTCACCGGCAGAGAGCGTGCCCCGGATCACCTCTCGGCCGCCTTGCCAGACGACGAACGCCAGCACCGAGAACGCGACGAACGTCACCGAGGAAGTGAACATCGCTCGGAGACGGGCACGACGCAGCGCCATGCGATACGAGTCGGCAACGGAGTCGGCGTACCGCCGTCGTTCCACGTCCTCGGCGCTGAACCACTTGACGACCCGGACGGCGGCGATCGATTCCTCGGCTCCGGCGTTCGCTTCGGCGACCTTGTCCTGGAACTCGGTCGAGACGCGCCGGAGGCGCCGGCCGAAGACCGCTGCGGCGATGATGATGATCGGCAGAACCGCCAGCACCGTCACCGACAATCGGACGCTCGTGACGAACAGCAGCACCACGCCTCCGACAAGGGTGATCGTTTGGGCCATGGCGGCAGCGAGGGCCGACGACACGGTGTTCTGCACCACGGCGACGTCGGAGGTGAGACGAGAGGTGATCTCGCCGGTACGCCGGCTGTCGAAGAACTTGACCGGCAGCGTCAGCAAGTGGCCGTAGGTCGTGGTTCGGAGGTCGGCGACGACCGCTTCACCCATCGCCGACAGGTAGTAGGTGCGGACGAAGTTGAAGCCCGCCTGGAGGAGGAAGACGACCACGAGGATCAGGGCGAGGCGGTCCAGCGAACCGGTGTCGCCGTCCGCCGTCGGGATTGCGGTGTCGACGAGGTCCCCCATGATCCGGGGGAACACCAGCCCGAGTGAGCTCGCAAAGATCACCCCGACGACCGCGATGGCGAGATGCCTCCGGTACGGTCGGACGGTTGCGAAGAGCCGTTTCAGCTGATCGAGATCGTCCCGCCGTAGCCGTGGCTGCGGCTCATCGTTCGCCTGACGTCGTGGTCGCCGATACATAGGGGGCGCAGCCTACGCCGGATGGGGAGTCACGGATCCTGCGACGCACGTCGCACGTCGCACATCGCACGTCGCAGGTCTCAGGTCCGTTGCCTGACGACTGACGACTTCTACAGCAGGGCTTCTTCGCGGAGGCCGAAGCTCGGGTGGCGAAGCCTCGTGATTGCTCGCTTTTCGATCTGGTGGATGCGTTCGGGCGTCAGGTTGAACTCCCGGCCGATCTCCTCGCGGGCCCGGGGGATGCCGTCGAGGAATCCGAACCGCATGAGCAGGATCTTGCGTTCGCGGTCGTCCAGGCGGTCGATCGCTTTGCGCAGGTCGGCCGAGACCGCGCTGCGTTCCGCTTCAACCGAAGGATCGTCCTGGTCGCCGTCCATTACGAAGTCGCCGAGCACGGCTCCTTCGTCGCCGACGTTCTGTTCGAGCGATACGGCCTCCGATACTGCGACGGCTTCCTCGACGACTTGCTCGTCAACACCGGACTCGTCGGCGAGCTCTTCGATCGTCGGCGGCCGTCCGTGCTCCGCGAGGAAGCGGTTGCGGGCAGACCGAATGGTGATGAGCTGTTCGTGGAGCTGTGCCGGGATGCGGACGGTGCGGGACTTCTCCGCCATCGCCCGGCTGAGGGCCTGACGGATCCACCAAGTGGCATAGGTGGAGAACTTGAAGCCCTTGCGCCAGTCGAACTTGTCGACGGCTCGCATCAGGCCGAGGTTGCCTTCTTGTACGAGATCGATGAAGTCGAGTCCATGCTCGTTGCGGTATCGCCGTGCGATCGACACAACGAGCCGCAGGTTGGATTCCAGGAACCGTTTCCGTGCAGCGTTGCCTGCAGCGACGGCTCGTTCGAGCCGGATTCTGTCGGCGCCGGTCGGGGATGAGTTCTCGAGTACTTCGGCGGCTGCCGTTCCGGCTTCGATCGCCTGAGCGAGCTCGACCTCTTCCTGAGCGTTGAGCAACTCGTGGCGCCCGACCTCGTTGAGATAGAGCGACATCGAGTCGTCGGTGATTTCTGGTGCGATTGCGGTGGGGGAAGCCACGTGCTGACCTCCTTGTTGGTCACTAGGTATACGGGGCGGAGATGGGGCTTGGTTGCTGGAATCCGCAGCGCAGCGCGGGTTTCCTGTTCAAGCGGTCTCCTCGCCCCGGATGTACTCGAGTTCCCCGGCCTCGATGCTGACGGTGAGCCAGTTCTCTACAGGCGGAAGGGCGCACGAGTAGTCGCTCCGGTAGGCACAGAACGGGTTGTAGGCCAGGTTGAAATCGATCGTGAGCACGTTGTCGGGAGACGGATGAACGTCGAGGTAGCGGCCCGCTCCGTACGTCTCCCGCCCGGAGGTGGCGTCCCGGAACGGGAGGAAGTAGCGGTGGTGTCCGGCATCGAAGAGGGTGAGCGTCGCCGTCGTGTCGGCGAGGGCCAGGTCGATGGTGCCGACACGCCGGTAGGCGCGCTCGTCACCGTCCGAGGTGGCGACAGGAACGGGCTCGTTGTCGCTCGGGTTGAGGGCGGCCGTGAACACCAGGTCCGGGTTTGGCGGGAAGTACCGCAGACCGAGAAACCGGGATCGATCGACGTCATCGAGTGGTGAATGATCACTCGACCGGAAGAACTCGTCCCGGTTCCGGCGGTACTGATCGAGCATTGCGCCATCCATGGAATGGGAACGCCCGCCGCCATCCGACCATTCCCCGGCTGTCGGTCCCGGCGGCGGTGGCGGTCAGGGTGCGATCGCGAACCGCACCTCGAGCACCACGACCACATCGGTAGCGCCGGACTCGATCGGGGTGGTCGCCTCGGCAGCGGCGAGCCGCGCCATTGGCTCGGGTCCGACCCCACCGGCCTGTTCGGCGATCCACTCGGCGTCGCCGAGCGTGAGGCCGGCGCTCCCGGCCAGCTCCTCTGCTTTGGCCAGTGCATCCTTCCACGCCAGTGCGCGTGCGGAGGAGCGGGCCGCGGTGTCGTCCTCGATCGCAAAGGCCACGTGGTCGAGGACGACATCGTTGCCCCCGGCCGCTATTGCGGCGTCCACAACGTCGCCGGCTCGATCCAGATCGCGGACGGTGACCCGGACCGTGGAGGTCACCCGATACCCGTCGAGCAACCGCCTTCGTTCGGTGTGGCGGTACTCGGGATGCACCCCGAATCGTGCCGTTTGGAGATCGCGATCGTCGACGCCGGTGTCTTTGAGCGCAGTGATGATCGTCCGAGTCAACCGGGCGGCATCGGCGCGGGCGGCGGCAACCGAGTCGCGGCGGACCGACACGCCGAGCACGAGATGCATCACATCGGGGGGTGTGGAGACGACGCCAGTCCCGAGTACCAGGATGCCGTGTCGATCGGATCGCGCCGTCACCGGAAGTCCTCCTCGTCGACGATCAGGTCCCACCGATCATTGCAGTCTTCGCAGCGGTAGATCAGGCGATCTCCCGGCTCCGGGGGCTCGTCGTCTCGGAACCGGGTCAGGAGGTGGGCCGTTCCGCCGCAGTCAACGCACACGATCGTCGGGGGCGGCCCGTCTCGACTCGATGTCGGATCCTGCATGGGCATATGATCCCACCGTGGAAGATCAGATCCGAGTCTCGCGCAATCCCGTCGCCCGAGCGACGTACGCCGTCTTGGGCTTCGTGTTCCTCGGCATCGGTATCTTCGGGTTCTTCGTACCCGGCCCGCCGGGGACCGTCTTCCTCCTCGTTGCGCTCTACTTCTTCTCGATGTCGAACGAGCGCATGTACCGCTGGATGCTGACCAACAAGTACTTCGGTCAGACCCTCGTTGACTACAAGAGCGGACTCGGCATCCCCCGTCGGATCAAGGCAATTGCCGTGACCTGCATCGTCCTCGCCGTCGGGTACTCGGCGGGCTTCGTCATCGAAACGATGTGGGTTCGGGTCTCGCTCGTTGCGTTGGGGATCTACGGGATCTGGTTCATCCTGAGCCGCCCAACCACAGAAGTAGAACGAGCCCGCCGCGCGGAAGCAACGCAGGCGGCGTAGCGCCCGGTCCAACCCAACCCCGGTTCACCACCACGCCGGCTTGCCGCGCCGCAACCGAAGTCTCTGTACTCGGTACTCGGTACTCAGTACTCCGCCGGTTTGAGCCAGGGCTCAAACCGGCGGTTCCGGGTCGTACTGGATGTAGCGCCGGACCTCGCGGGCCCGCTCCGGCGAATGCAGGCGTGCCACGAGATGCAACGCCATGTCGATCCCTGCGGACACGCCTGCGGCGGTGATCACCGGACCGCGGTCCACGAAACGGTCATCGGGCCGGACTTCGATGTTGGTGCCGAGCGTTCCCAACAGGTCGAGCGCCCCCCAATGGGTTGTTGCGGGTCCGTCGTCGAGCAGTCCGGCTGCTGCGAAGACCAGGGAGCCGGTGCACACGCTCGTCATCATCGTGCCTTGCTCCGCTTGTGATCGGACCCATTCCAGGATCCGTTCGTCGGTGACCTGGGTACGTGTGCCGCGGCCTCCCGGGTACACGAGCACGTCGAACGGGGGAGCGGTGTCCCAGCTGTGATCGGGGAGGCTGCGCAGACCCTTGGCGGACGTCACGATGTCGCTTTGCTCGGCCATCGTGAAGACGGTGACCGCATCGTCGGGCCACCCGTTTCGCCACGCAGCGAGCACCTCCCAGGGCCCGACCCAGTCGAGCTCCTCGGCGCCGTCGAAGACGAATATGGCGATGGTTGGTCCGCTCAAAGCGCGCCTCCAGGGGACGGGACGTCGGGTGTCAGAGGCTACCCGCCGGCACCTAGCGTCAGGCGTCGCTCGCCGTCGTAGTGGTTTGGACGCGGTTGGGGGCGGGTCGCCGTCCTCGGCAACCCGCCCCCGGCCCCACTCCGTGTCGCTGACTTCGTCCAGGGGGAAGACGAACGGTCAGCGACCCCGCTGCGTTGGATCTTGACCTTCCTGGCGCAGGCGCGCTCGCAAGTTGCGTCCTGCACGCTGATACACCGTGCGGTAGGGGCCCTCGTGGTCGTCGCGGTCGACCGCACCATGCGCCAGCTCAGGAGGGACGATGGTGGCACGATCGGCGGGAGGGCGCCCGGACCCGTCCGGCTCGGCGTACGCGTGGTGTTGGGTGTACGTCCGAGAGTCAGCGTCGATCCCGGTGTCGGCCTCGTCCTCCGGTTCGTCGATCACGACGACGGCACTGGGCTCAGCGGTAGCCAGCGGGTCGTGCTCTCCAGGCGCCTGCAGCCCGGCCACCGGCATCGTTGCCATGGGAGGTTCGTGGTGTTCGGCAGTGCCCTCCGGTGACTCCTCCGTGCCGGTGATCCTGCCGATCTTCTGGACCCGATCGGCAATGTCCCCGGCGAGCGCGCGCATCTGCTCTTCGATCGCATGCACGGTGGTTCGGAGGTTGTCGAGGCGCTCCTCGAGAGCGAAGCGAGCTTGCTCTGCGTCTGCGAGCGCTGCCAGGGTGCGACGTGCCTCCTCGCCGGCATCCTGCTGATCCGTCTCGATCGTTTCGCGAGTGTCGGCCAACTCGGCGGCGAGCTCGCCGTGGATGGCGCGGATCTCCGCCGCCTCGTCGAGCGCTTCGGTGCGAATGCGCTGAGCCTCGTCACGTGCCGCAGCCAGGAGGACTTCCGCCTGCCTGAGTGATTCGCTTCGCATGTCTGCAGCATCACGCTCGGCGATCGACCGGAGCTCCTCGATGCTGCGTTCCGCCTCGGCTCGCAACTCCTCCACCTCTTGGCTGGCCGTATCGCGCAGATTGGCGACCTCCAAGACGATCTGCTCGTGTTCGTTCGCGGTCGACCGCAATTC
Source organism: Acidimicrobiia bacterium (assembly GCA_030066755.1). Lineage (GTDB taxonomy): Bacteria > Actinomycetota > Acidimicrobiia > Spongiisociales > UBA5794 > JASJAX01. Next base: position 29,440 of record JASJAX010000005.1, on the reverse strand, counting down.
AGCGATCTCGTGCTCGGTCGCCGTTCTCAGCTGCGCAATCTCGGCAAGGCTCTCCTCGCGCAAGGCATCGGCATCGCGCTGCGCCGTCTCCCGGGTGGTGGCGGCGGCCTCCTCCGCCCGGAATCGGATCTCCTCGGCCTCGGCCTCGGCTCGAGCGCGGATCTCGTTCGCCTCGCTCAGGGCGTCATCGCGCGACTGTGCGGCACGGTTCTCCTGCTCCGACTCCTCCGCACGCTCGGCCTCGAACTGCTCACGTTCGCCGGTCAATGCGGCGCGTTGAGCTTCGACCTCGGCGCGGGCGTGTTCCGTCTCGAGGCGGAGCCGCTCGGCTTCCGATCGATCAGCTTCAACCTGGTCACGTTCGCCCGACAGTGCGGCCCGTTGGGCTTCGACGTCCGCCCGCACCTGCTCGGTCTCGAGTCGCAGTCGCTCGGCTTCGGCTCGGGCGGCCTCGAGCAACGCACCGATCTCAGCCTCCCGCTGGGTGGCTTCATCCTGGGCGTGGCGCAGCGCATCCTCGGCGCGACGGCGGGTGTCCTCGACCTCGCGCCGGGCTTCCTCGACCTCCTGCCGGGCCTCTTCGATCTCGGCTTCCGAAGCGCCCCGTGCGGCTGTTGCCGAGTCGGGGCGGTCGGGCATGGGATCCCGTGACTTGGTCACCCGAGCAGCCGTTTCCGCAGCTGCGAGGCGCGCTTCGAGGTCGTCCATCACGCTCTCGTAGTCCCGGAGGGTTGCTGCGATACGCGCCATGACGGCGTCGACCTCGGCCGCGTCGTAGCCGCGTCGAGCTTTGGTGAATTGGTGGCCATCCACGGTGGCCGACCGAATGCGCATCGCCGTCACAAACCTTCCCAGATCCCTCCGCCCGCACGAGGACCCTAGATCTCGCAGAGCAACCCAGGTGGTCGGGCCTCTACCTTACCGAGAACGCGAAAAGCCCCGCAACCACGTGGGCGTGTTGCCGACCGCCGGTGAGGGCTCATAGGCTCTGCGGGTGGAACGCATCACCGTGGATCTCGACAAGGAGTGGCTCTCCGTCGCAGATATCTGTGGCTACATGGGGGTTTCTGCGTTTGTTGTGACCAATCAGCTCCGGTCTGGGGAGCTCCCGGCGGTCAAGTTCGGTCGGGAGTGGCGGGTGGCGCGCCGCGACTTCGAGGACTGGATCAATGCACAGCGCATCGAGTCGGCCGCGCGGGGGCGGCAATGAGTGCGCGCAATGTCTTCGGATCGACTCCGTCACCGACTCGAGTGGATTCCCCCGACGTGTCATCGGACGTAGCCCCGGACCTCCCGTGGAACGTCATCGTGTGGAACGACCCGGTCAATCTGATGACGTACGTGGTCTGGGTGTTCCGGAAGCTGTTCGGGTTCTCCGAACAGCGGGCGACCGAGCTCATGCTGGATGTTCACCACCGAGGGCGAGCCACGGTTGCGAGCGGTCCGCGCGAGCAAGCCGAGGTCCACGCAACCCGGCTGCATCAACACGGCCTCTGGGCGACGTTGGAACGCCAGTGAGCCGAATCGCACCCGGCCCGCGTGGAGTCGAGGTCCAGCTGTCTCCGGCCGAGATCGCCATTCTGTCGCGTCTGCCCTCGCTCCTGGGTTCGGTCGGAGCGGACCCGTCGGATCCGGCGCCGGCCCGGCTCCACCCGGCGGCGTACCCCGACGATGAAGCCGGCTCGGCCGAGCTCGCACGACTCACGAAGGACGATCTCGCCGAGGGGCGCACCGCCGACCTCGACACGTTCTCCCGTCAGCTCGCCGAGAGCGTCGACGGGATCACGATCTCGCCGTCGGAGGCCGAGGCGTGGATGCGGGTTCTCGGCGGCGCTCGGATCGTCCTCGCCTCGAGGCGCGGGCTGTTCGAGCTCGATGATCTCAGCGATCTCCCAAACGATGACCCGGACGTAGCGCTCGTCAATCTGCTCGGCGCCTATCAGCAGACGTTCGCAGAGGTGCTTCTCGCCACGATGGGATGAATCCGGGGCTCCTCTCGCCAATTGATCCTCAGCCCCCTAGCCTCGCCACGTGACCTCGCTCCCCATGTCCGGCATCGCCGCGCTCGTCCTCGCTGCCGACTCGCTCACCGATGGGTCCCCGCGTGCCCTCGGGAGGTGGGGCAAGACGACGACGGTCGAGCACGTCGTTGACCTGGTCGAGCCACTCTTCGAGACGAGGGTCGTCGTGCTCGGGATCGACGGTGATCGGGTGGCCGACGAGATCGACCTCGGCGATGCGATCGTGGTGGTCGACCCGGAGTGGTCGGAGGGCGTCTCTTCGCCGCTGAGGGCCGGCCTCGACACGCTCATCCGCGCAACGAAGGTCGATCACGTCGTCGTTATCGACGTTGCAGCACCGCAAATCGACGTGGGTGTACTCCGCGAGCTCATCGATGGACACATGGCGACGCCCCATGCATTGCCGGGTCGTCGGCTCGGGGATCAAGCCGCAACGGTTGGGAAGTACCGCTACACCCGCGCTGGTCCCATCGTGCTGGCACGCGAGTTGTGGGAGCGGTTCCTCAGCCTCGAGGGTCCCATGCCGATCCTGCAGGTGTTGTCGGCACATCCCGATTGGGTCGCAGAGGTCTGGATCGACCGACTGCCTCCCGTCGAAGTTCATGATGCCGAGGATCTCGCGAGCATCGCTCCGAAGGCCTGACCGCACCGTTTTGGCACCGGGCAGCGCCTGCCGAGTATCCTCGCCTCGCCTTGGGGCTCGGCCGACCGGACAGCCGCCGGGCCACAGCGACACGAGGTGGAGGAAAGGACACGCGGATGGCGTCGATCGACACGATCGAGGGACTCGGACACCGCCAAGCGACGAAACTGCGCAAGGTTCGGATCCGGACCACCGAGGCGCTCCTCAAGCACGGTGCGACACGCACCGGTCGCAAGCACCTCGCAACGAAGATCGACGTGAGCGAGAAACTCGTGCTCGAGTGGGTGAACCGAGCCGACCTCATGCGAGTCAAAGGCGTTGGTGAGGAGTACTCGGATCTTCTCGAAGCTGCCGGGGTCGACACGATCAAGGAACTGCGACGCCGCAACGCTCACAACCTCCTGAGCGCCATGATCGAGGTCAACAACAAGAAGCGCCTCGTCCGGCGCCTCCCAACCGAAGCCATGGTCGCCCGCTGGGTAGACAGCGCAAAGAGCCTCGACCCAATCGTGAGTCACTGAGCGCAGCTTCGCTGCGCGGTCGCACGTCTCAGGTCTCAGGTCCCAGGCCTGGTTCGAGGGCGTTCGGCACGCTCTGGCTTGAGACTTGACCTCGCCCTGTTGTGACCGCTGGCTGCGGCGTTCTTGGCAGTGTGGCGCGACTTCCGTGGGCTTGGGACTTGACCTTGCGTCGCCATGTGAGCGGTCTGCCGCGTTCGCGCCCGCCTCGTCAGGCGGTGCGTGGCACCTGCGGGCAGAAGCTCTGCTTCTGCCCGCAGAAACGCCCCGGGCTCAATGCCCGGGGCGTTTCCTTCGTGGCAGGGAGTGAAGTAGGAGGGAGGGAGAGAGAGCTACTTCACGCCCACCGTTCGTGGTCCCTGCGCACGATCAAGGTGCGGTCTCGCCGCACGATTGAATCGGCTACTTCGCAGCCTTGGCGGGGGCCTTCTTGGCCGGTGCCTTCTTGGCGGGAGCCTTGGCAGCCGGGGCCTTCTTGGCGGTCGCCGTCTTGGCGGGGGCCTTCTTGGCCGGGGCCTTCTTGGCGGGAGCCTTGGCAGCCGGAGCCTTCTTGGCCGGAGCCTTCTTCGGGGCCTCGCCCGGCGTGAAGCTGTCACGCCAGCTGGTCAGGGCATTCTCGAGCTGGTCGCGAAGCTTCTCGACCCGATCCTGCACCTTGTCGAGGTCGACCTGGCTACGGAACTCTTCCACGACCTTGCGGTCCTGGAACTGCTTCGTCACCTTCTCGCCCTCATCGGCCCACTCGTCGAAGGCATCCTGAGCCTGGTCCTGGAGCTTGTCGCCGTACTCGACGACCTTGTCCGCGTAGTCCTTGACCTTGCGGTAGTAGACCACCGGGGCACCGACGGCGGCGTAGAGCGCCTTGGTCGCGAGCTCCTTCTGGGAATCGAAGTTCATACTTCCTCCTCGTCGTTGTCGCTGATGAAGCTCACGTAGATCTGCATCAGTGCTTGCTTCTGACTTGGTGTGAGGGCGGTGTCGGATTCGATGGCGTCCTTGACGGTGACGATCTCGCCGACTCCCTCGAGCAACCCGGCACGCTCGTAGAGCGATTCCGCTCGGATCGAGAGTGCTCGGGCAATGGACTTCAGGATCTCTGCGGAAGGCTTGCGGAGCCCGCGTTCGATCTGGCTGAGATACGGGTTGGAGATGCCCGCAGCCTCGGCCAGCTTGCGCAGCGACATTGCGCTGCGTTCGCGTTGTTGGCGGATGAACGCGCCGAGATCCGTCAGCGGTTGCTTCATACTTTGCAATATATCGCACACTGCTAACTTTTGCAAGCGCTAGCCCACAGCAAGCACATGGCGGCTCCCAGTGCTGAGGGCCGCCCTGATCAGAGCGGGGCTACTCCACCTGAGAGGCCTTCCCGAGCAGCACGATTCGAGGGCTGCTCATCGAAGCCGCCTCGACTGGCGACTGGCGACTGGCGACTGAGGCCGCCCTGTCGATCCCGCCTTCGGCGTCTCGCACGGGCGGCCTGCCTAGAACCGTCCGTCGCGATCCGCCAGCATCTCGTTCAGACTCCGCTGGATGGTTCCCCTGATGGACTCGGCCCGTTCGAGCATCTCGAGGGGATCGGCCTCTCGGCCGGCGTGGTCGGGCTCCACAGCAGCGTGGAACCGGATCTTCCAGCGAATCGGAAGGGGAATCGGATTGAGGAAGACGGCGATCTGGTCGACTCGTTGATCCGGCATCACCATCTGGACCAGCTTCGCGAGGCGCTTCGACACCGTCACGGCCGGGTGAACTTCTTCGGAACCGACGATCGCAACGGGGACGATCGGGACACCGACATGTTCGGCGATCGAGACAAACCCGCCTCGCCCGAAGCGCTGCACCTCATACGCATCCCACACGGGCTTCATGAACCCCTTCTCGCCTTCGGGGAACACTCCGACGAGTGAACCCGCTCGAAGCGCGTGGGTCACGTCCGCTCGCGATGCGTACAGTCCCCCGGCTTTGCGGAACCACGGCGCGAGGAACGGGATGATGTTGAAGAGCTCAGTCGCGGTCACGCGGAGACGGCGCGGAATCGGGGACTCGTTGGCCACTGCGGCAGTGAGCATCAAACCGTCGTACGGCAACGCGGCGCCGCCGTGATTCGCCACCAGGATGGCGCCGCCATCCATCGGTACGTGCTCGATGCCTTCGACCTCCACCTTGAAGTAGTCGAAGTACAGGTAGTTCACGAGGTGCCAGGTCATCTCCGCTACGACCGGATCGAGGCCGATCGGGTCGGTGTCGTAGCTCGCCAGCCACAGTTGCCGCAGCATCGCCGGCCAAGTGTCGAACCCGAGATGGCCGCCGAGGGGCAACACCACGTCGACGATGTCGTGCTGACCGTGGAGCACACACGCCGAGTCGCCGGCCACGACGGGCAGACCACAGGTGTACCCCTCGAGTGATGTCCAGCCGCAACGACGATTCGGATCGAAGAACGTCGCCAGCCGATCGTTGAGCTCGGCGCGTCGTGCCCGGCCCGAGAGTCGCGGAGTCGGTGCAGCGACCGGGTCGCCGGTGCCGATCTCACGAAAGCTGATGTCGAAGTCGTCATCGCCGAGCGTCCCGATGTCCTCGACGAAGTCCTCCGGCGGTGTTGTGGGCGTCGGCGCCTCGGGTGGCCGGGTGTGAGCCGCCAAGAGCGCATCCACGAGCTGGGCCTTCGTCATACGAGAGCGACCAGCGATATCCAGGGAGCGAGCTCGGCCCATCAACTCGGCCTTCGTGAGGCGCTCGAGCTCCGAACGGGTCATGCGCGTCCCCGCGTGGGAATGCGGGATGGGTCGACCCTTCCGAGTGCCGCCAGGACGGCCTGACGGCAATTGAGTCGAGGTTCGAAACCGAGCTCCGTGCGCATCCGGTTCGTGTCGATGACCATCCCGTGGCGCAGTACCTCCTGGAGGTGAGGTGGGAGGGCGTGTCCGCTACGACGGAGTACCCGCATTGCGGCATCGAGCCCCCGCTTCGGCAGTGGCTGCGGAAGCCGGCCACCGAGCCGCACGACGCGACTCAGATAGAGCTGGCCCGGCGCTGCAATGTTCACCGTGCCCGGGACCTCATGGATGACCGTGTGCTCGAGGGCGCGGACCGCGTCGTCCTCGTGGATGAACTGCAGGCGCGGATCGAACCCGAGGAGGCTCGGAATCACCGGCATCTGGAGGTAGGTGCTGATCGGATTCGCCACCCGTCCGCCGATGATGTTGGCGAATCTCAATACCGTGAGGGCGACGTCGTGCCGGCGCGTGATGCCGGCGAAGAATCGCTCCATCTCGCTCAGGTCTCGGGAGTACCGGCCGCGTCGTCCATAGGGCTCCATGTCCTCCCGATACACCGAAGGACTGCGCGGGCTCGTGCCGTAGATGGCCGCATCGGACTTGACGACGACCCGCCGGATCGACTCCGACCGACCGATCGCCCCGGCGAGGGTCTGGGCTCCGATCACGGCGGCGTCGTGGGCCCGGGACTTCCCGAGTTCGGCCGCCCGATCGACGGTCTGGAGGTGGACGACCACGTTGGGCTCGATGTCCAGCACATGGTGGGCGAACTCGAGTTGATCGAGCGCCATCTCTCGGAACGGTGAGGCGAAGTCGATGCGTCGGGGGATCGAATCCACTGCGAAGATCTCGACGTTGGCCCGTCGCTCGAGGCGCTGGATGAGCCGGCCACCGGTCCAAGTGGCGGCCCCGGTGACGAGGATGCGACGCATAGGCCAGATGGTAAATGGGTGACCGACGCGTTACGACCTGGCCATGCCGAGCCGGTCGCAAGTCCCAAGTCTCAAGTCCCAGGTCGCAGGTCCCAAGCCGCAAGTCGCAAGTCGCAAGTCCCAAGTCCCAAGTCTCGGGTTTGGCGGGGTGGGCAGAGCGGGAGTTCCCGTAGGGAACTCCAACGTGCCGACGCAAGGCGGCACGCCTCTACCATTCGGCGCGACAACCTTGGATCGAACGAGATCGCTGCAAGGAGACCCCATGATCATCGTCATGAGACCAGATGCGACGGCGGACGACATCGCCGCCGTTGCGGCACGTCTCGAGTCGATCGGCGCCGAACCGCACGTGTCGGAGGGGCAACTGCGCACCGTGATCGGGGCGGTTGGCGACCGCGAGGAGATCCGGTCGGTGCCGTGGGAGGCGTTTTCGGGAGTCGAGCGGGCAGTGGCAGTGATTCGGCCGTTCAAGTTCGTGAGTCGGGAGTTCCAGCCGGAGCCGACGATCGTCGACGTCGGCGGCGTCAAAGTGGGAGGCGGCAACTTCGCTCCGATCGCCGGACCGTGCGCCGTGGAGACACGAGAGCAGTTGTTCACCTCGGCTGAAGCCGTCGCCAATGCCGGCGCGACGATCTTGCGGGGAGATGCGTTCAAACCTCGCACGTCGCCGTACTCGTTCCAGGGTCACGGCGAAGCCGGACTCGAGATGCTCGCCGCAGCGCGTGAGGAGTTCGGCATGCCGTTCGTGGCGGAGGTCGTCGATCCACGCGACGTCGAACTCGTCTGTTCCTACGCCGACCTCATCCGCGTCGGGACCCGCAACATGGCGAACTTCACCCTGCTGAGCGAGCTGGGCCGCCAGACGAAACCCGTGATGCTCAAGCGCGGCTTCACGGCGACCATCGAGGAGTGGCTCAATGCCGCCGAGTACATCTACAAGGAGGGGAACCACGATGTGATCCTGTGCGAGCGTGGGATCCGAACATTCGAGACGGCAACTCGCAACACGCTCGACATCGCGGCCGTCCCGGTCGTCAAACAGGTATCACATCTCCCGATCATCGTGGACCCCTCACATTCGGGGGGCCAACGAAGCCTGGTCGCTCCGCTGACCCTCGCTGGTGTCGCCGCCGGGGCCGACGGGTTCATGGTCGACGTTCATCACGATCCCGAAACGGCGCTCGTCGACGGTCCGCAGGCGATCCTCCCGGGGGAGTTCGCCGACTTGATGGACGATGTCCGGGCGGTGGCGCACGCTCTTGGGTCCACCCTCTGAGGCAGTGATGCGGGCCGTCATTCTCGGAACAGGGCTGATCGGGACGTCCATTGGGCTTGGCCTTCGCGGCGCAGGGTGGACGACCGCCGGATGGGATCCCGACGGCGATGTACTCGCCCGCGCTCGAGAACGAGGCGCCTTGGACCAGCGGCTTGCATCCGGTGCTCTGCCGTCGGCTGCGGAAGCGGATGTCGTCATCCTGTCCGGACCCCCGAGCAGCGTGATCGATACGGCGGCTGGTTTGGAAACTGATGCGCTCGTCATGGACGTTGCCGGTGTCAAAGAACCAGTGGTCAATGCGGCCGGCGGCGCTCGGTTCGTAGGGACCCATCCGATGGCTGGACGAGAGACCTCGGGTCCGGAGGCTGCCTCGCCGGCCCTCTTCCGGGGTGCAGCCTGGGTGGTGGTGACCGACGGTGCCACCGAGACAGACCTCGGCACCGTCGAGTCGCTCGTTGCTGCGCTCGGTGCCCGGTCGATCCGGATGACGGCGGCGGAGCACGACGTGGCAGTCGCAGCCATCAGTCATCTACCTCAGGTCCTCGCCGGTGCCTTACTCATCGAGGCGGCCGCTGAGACGCAGGCCCTCGATCTTGCAGCCGGCAGTTTCCGAGATCTGACACGGGTTGCAGCGTCCGACCCCGGCGTGTGGGCGCAGCTCCTGGAGATCAATCGCGGCCCGCTGCGGGCGGCGATCGACGGCGTCATGGGGCGGCTCGTTGCACTCGCCGAGGCACTCGACAGCGGAGACGACGACGCGGTCACGGAGTTCCTGGCCGAGGCTCGCCGCCTGCGTCGTTCGCTTGCGCCGACCGTATCGCCGGTGCGAGTCGCACTCGCCGACCGTCCGGGGGAACTGGCGCGTGTCGGTCATGCACTCGAAGCCACGTCGGTGGACGTACGCGACTTGCAGCTCCGTCACGCTCCCCACGGCGGCGGTGGTGTGCTCACCCTCGTCGTGAGGCCGGGTGAAGCAGAACCCCTCCGGCACGCACTGGAAGCCGAGGGTCTGGTGGTGGTGGAGTAACCAGTCGTCGGTCGTCAGTCGTCAGTCGTCAGTCGTCCTACGTCTCGCGTTTGGCGAGGCTTCTCCGCAGAGCGACGGTCATCGCTCGGATCTCGCCGATCTCTCGTAGGACTGCAACAGCGTGCTGGGGACCGAGGAAGCCAACACGCTGGGCGACGATGCAGTGGTGTTCGAGCTCATTGAGGCTTCCGAGCGAGTAGCCGACGAACCGCCGGAAATCCGTATTGGAAGGCCGACCAGCACCCTCGGCCAGGTTCGCGCCGATCGATCCCACGCTGCGACGAATCTGGTCAACCAGTCCACGCGCCTCCGACCGAGGGAATCCGGATGTCGACCGATAGAGTTCCTCAGTCAGGTCGATGGCTCGCTGCCACGCTGTGAGTTCCGTGAAGTCACGCATGGCCCCCATAGGTACGCTCGAGCGAAGCGCATCGCAATACCCCCGGCGACTGGCGACTTGACACGGACCTTGCATGGCATGAGGTCTGCCGCGTCCAAACTCGGATGGCAGGCGTCTTCGGACTGGCGACTGGCGACTCGAGCCGGCTTCAGCCGGCTCGGTCCATCAGCTCGAGCAGTGCTGCCAACCCAACCGTGATCCCTGTTTCGATACAGCGCTCGTCGACGTCGAAGGCCGCCGAGTGAAGGTCGACGTCGCGGTCGGGTAGGGCGCTGCCGAGGCGGATCAGGGCGCCGGGTATGTGCTCGAGGTACCAGGCGAAGTCTTCGGATCCGAGGCTCTGATGGGTCTCCGTGACCTTGTCATCCCCGAGGACGCGCTGCGCTGCGGTGCCGATGGCACTGATGATTCCGTCGTGGTTGACGACGGGCGGTGAGCCCCGGTGATAGCTGATCTCGACCCCGGCTCCGAGCGGTCGGGCGAGGTCGGTCACGACCTGTTCGAGAAGCTTGGGCATCGTCCGCCAGAGCTCCAGATCGAAGAGGCGAATCGTGCCGCCGAGCTCGACGGTCGTCGGAACGACGTTCTCGGCACTCCCGCCGTTCACGCGGCCGAACACGACGGCCACGGTCTCGCGTGGGTCCAGGCCATGCTTGATGAGCAGCGGAAGCTGCGAGATGACTCGACCCGCCACGTAGATGAGGTCGACCGTTTGGTGCGGTCGTGATGTGTGGCCGCCGGGTCCCGACAAGGTGACGACAAAACGATCCGACGCCCCGGTGATGCCGCCTTTGCGCAGGCCGACCTTTCCGGGCGCAAGGCTGGGATCGACATGGAAAGCGATGATGCTCGCCAGGTCCTCGTGGACCCCCTCCTCGGTGAGGATCGTGGCGCCTCCCGGGATCTGCTCCTCGGCCGGCTGGAAGATGAACCGAATGGTGCCGGGCAGATCGCCCAGCCGGTCCGCGGCCAAGGCGATACCGGCCGCAATGGCGGTGTGCACGTCGTGACCGCATGCGTGCATCACGCCGGGCACCTCGGACCGGTACGGCGTGTCACCTTCCTCGTGGATCGGGAGTGCGTCGAGGTCGGCGCGGAATCCGACGACCGGGCCACCAGAGCCCACCTCGACGACGAGCCCGGTGCCCTCTTCGCGGACCGTCGGGTTGAGGCCGCCGGCACGCAGTACTCCGGCCACCCGCCGGGTGGACGCCTGCTCCAACCATCCGACCTCCGGGTACCGGTGGAGGTCGCGCCGCAGCTGGATCATCGACGGCGCGAGATCGGCGGCAAGGCGCGGCAACGCCGCAAAGTGGTCGGACATGGCCGAAGAGTGTAATCCGCTCACTGATCCGGGGTTCTGTCGGCAACGCGGCAGCCCGGATCCGGCAGAGCGTGAGGTCGAGTCGCCAGCCTCGACGCCGCTGCGATCGAGATGTCGACGCGGCAGCCCGCTAGGCGAGCGAGGTCAGGTCAAGTCGCCAGTCGCCAGTCGCCAGTCGCCAGTCGCCGAGATCCGAGGTCGGGTCCGTAGAGCAGAATCCCGCTCAATCTCTGTACTCAGTACTTCCCAATTCGACACCGGGTGAACGCGTCCGGGTACATTGCAGACCATGGATCGACCGAGCTTCACGATTGGGATCGAGGAGGAGTACCTCATCGTGGATCCTGAGACGCGGGATCTGGTGAAGGACCTTCCTGAGGGACTCATGCGCGAGTGTGAGGAGATCATCGGGGGGCAGGTGAGTCCGGAGTTCCTCCGGTCACAGATCGAGATCGGGACCAAGGTTGCGCCCAACGTCAAGGAAGCGCGTGAGGATCTCGTATTGCTTCGCCGGGCGGTCGCCGACGTCGCCGGCCGCTACGGGCTGGCGCCGATTGCGGCGTCGACCCATCCGTTTGCGAACTGGTTCCGCCAGCAGCACACGGACAAGGAGCGTTACAACGCACTGGCGAGTGCGCTCGGTGGCGTCATCCGGCGTCTGCTCATTTGCGGCATGCACGTTCACGTCGCGATCGAGGACGAGGATCTGCGAATCGACCTGATGAATCAGGTCCTCTACTTCATGCCGCATCTGTTGGCCCTCAGTACGTCATCGCCGTTCTGGCAAGGGATGGACACCGGTCTGCTCAGCTACCGCACTTCGGTCTTTCGGGCCGTGCCGCGGACGGGGATGCCGGACGAGTTCCACAGCTGGGCCGACTATCAACGTCACGTCGATGTGCTGGTAGGGGCCGGTGTGATCGAGGACGCCTCGCGAATGTGGTGGGACCTTCGGCCGAGTTCCAAGTACCCGACACTCGAGATGCGTGCGTCCGACATCTGCACCAACGTCGACGATGCCATGACGATCGCCGCGGTCTACATCTCGCTGCTGTCCATGCTGTTCCACCGCCGCCAGCACAACCAACGGTGGCGGATCTACTCGCGCATGCTGATCAACGAGAACCTGTGGCGGGCACAGCGGTACGGCATCGACGACACGCTCATCGACTTCGGCCGAGGTGAGCTCGTTCCGTACGCACAGCTCTACGAGGAGATGATCGAACTGGTCCGCAAGGATGCCGAGCGGCTCGACTGTGTCGAAGAGGTTGAACACGGCCGCGAGATCATCAGCCGCGGAACGAGCGCGCACCGCCAGCGTGCGATCTACAACGAAATCATCGACGGCGGTGGCTCGGATGAGGAAGCGCTGTACGCCGTCATCGATTGGCTCGTCGAGGAGACGGTGAGGTTCTAGGCGAGCGGCTCTGCCGCCCGCAGTACTGAGTACTGAGTAGCGAGTACTGAGTCCTGACACCCGGGTCACTCCTAGGCTGGCGCCATGACCTACCTCCGTGTTGCCGGGGCGCAGCTGAATCCGACCGTGGGTGATCTCGACGGCAATGCGGCGCTGATCCGTGAAGCGATGGCGTGGGCGGAGGGAGAGCACGCCGACGTGCTACTCGTCCCGGAGCTGGCGCTCACTGGGTATCCACCGGAGGACTTGCTCCTGCGGCGAGCGTTCGTCGAGCGGAACCGCGAGGTGCTGCACGACCTCGCCCAATCCTCGGGGCGAACGGCGACCGTGGTCGGGTTCGTCGATTGGGCCGACGAGCCGACCCCGGACGACGACTCGATGGAGCGCCATGTCGCCAACGCCGCTGCGGTGCTTGCCGAGGGGAAGGTCCAGGGCATCTATCACAAGTGTCTGCTCCCGAACTACGGCGTGTTCGATGAGCAGCGGTACTTCGCCCGCGGCACCGAACCCGGGATGCTGTTCGAGGTCGCCGGCGTTCCGGTTGGGGTGTCGATCTGTGAGGACATCTGGTCTCCCGACGGGCCGCCATCGATCCAGGCTGAGAACGGTGCCCGGGCACTCCTGAACATCAACGGCTCTCCCTATCACCGGGGCAGAGGCTCGGAACGGGCAGCGCTGCTCTCGGGAGCGGCCAAACGATCGGGCGTCCCCGTCGTCTACGTCAACATGGTCGGCGGCCAGGATGAGCTGGTCTTCGACGGGCAGTCGATGGTGTTCGCAGCCGACGGACAGCTCGTCTATCGAGCTCCCCAATTCGAAGAGGCGCAGTTCGTTGTCGACATCCCCGTCGCCGATAGAGACTCGGCGACGGTCACCGCAGCGATGACCGGCCATGGCGCTGCCGAGGGCACTGGGTCGCCGATCGGTTCAGCCGACGTGCTCGGTGAAGACGCCGAGGTGTATCGGGCGCTCGTGGTGGGACTGCGCGACTACGTCCGCAAGAACGGGTTCAAAGAGGTCGTCATCGGGTTGTCCGGCGGTATCGACTCGGCGCTCACGGCGGCGATCGCCGTCGATGCCTTGGGGGCAGACGCAGTGTGGGGTGTCACGATGCCGGCCCGCTATTCCTCTACCGGGTCCGTGAACGACTCAGAGGAACTGGCTCGCAATCTGGGCTGCAGGTTCGATGAGATTGCGATCGACGACATCTTCAGTGGGTTCCTCGAGGCACTCGCCACGTCGTTCGCGGGAACCGAGCCGAATGTCGCCGAGGAGAATCTCCAAGCGCGGATCCGCGGTGCAATCCTGATGGCGTTGTCGAACAAGTTCGGCGGCATGGTCGTGGCCACGGGCAACAAGTCGGAGATGGCCGTGGGATACGCAACGCTCTACGGCGACATGGCCGGTGGATATGCGGTCCTCAAGGATGTCTTCAAGACGCTCGTCTACCGGTTGTCCGAATGGCGGAATCGTGACGGCGAGGTCATCCCGAGATCGATCATCGAGAAGCCTCCGTCGGCCGAGCTCCGGCCCGATCAGAAGGACAGCGATTCGCTCCCCGACTACGACCTGCTCGACGGGATCCTCGAGCCGTACATCGAGCACGACGAATCCGCCGAGGCCATCATCGCCGCCGGGTTCGATCCGGCGACGGTTGCCCGGGTCACCCGCATGGTCGACCGCAACGAATACAAACGCCGCCAAGCCGCCCCCGGCGTCCGCATCACCAAGAAAGCGTTCGGCAAAGACCGAAGGCTTCCCATCACGAACCGGTATTCGTCGCCCTGAGGCCGGCGAGCGCCACGTCAGAAGCCCTCGTCCTCGAACGGGTCGACCTCGATTTCGCCTTCCTCGAGGGCGATCCAGAACTCCTCGAAGATCTCGACTGATCGGTCGTCATCCCAATCGATCTCGATCTCGACGAGGTCGGGCTCGTCGATCAACTCGTACTCGACACCAGCATCCTCCAGGTACTCCGCAAGGGCCTGGGCCTCGGCTCGCCACACCAGGAGATCCTCATCTGGGAGCGTGGGGGTCCACAGCGGCCCACTCGCAAACGCAGCCACGACGAGCACAGCGGCCGATGTTGCCGGGATGCGTTGGGCGAGGCGTCTGACGGTGTCCGGTCGGTCGGCGAGCCACGTGCGCGCACCGGACCGAAGCAGTACGACGACGTAGATCACGGCCACGTAGAGACCGACGATTGCGGTTGCAGCAGTCGTTCCAACCTCGTCCGTGATGCCTGGGAGGTTGAAGATCACCACCATCGCGACGAGGTGGGCCGTATACGTGAACAGTGAAGCGCGTCCGAGCGGCAGCAGAAGCCAGCCGGCGACCGCAGTCACGGCAACCCAGAGCCGGTCGGCGAGGATCCAGAACGCGCGCAGGTAGAGGAACACGATGCCCAACTGCAACGGAGGCATGGCGCTCTCGCGTAGGCCGATGGTGTCGTCGAGGCGAATCCCGAGCCACGGCCAGGCCGTGTAGTTCGTGGCGTAGAGCCACAACAGCAGGGCCGCCGCAACGACGGTCATGGCGTTGATCGTGAATCGCAGCGGCGCTGCCGCAACCCGCTGCCACCATGCCGCGAGGTCGCGGCGGTAGAACCCAATGAGAAGCCCGCCAAAGAACACCGGACTGTTGGCAGCAAGGTTGCGGAACGAGGCGACCGGGATCTCGGTCAACTCGGGGTAGAGCTGACTGACGAGGTACGTGATTCCCAGCGCAGCACCCACGGCAATGCCCCGCCCACGGTGCAGGAGCCACAGCGCAAGTGCCGAGACCCCGAGGTAGACCACGTAGGTCACCAGCACGTCGGATCCATGGAACCCCTCTCTGAGCGTCACCACGCCGGCGAGGA
Organism: Acidimicrobiia bacterium; assembly: GCA_030066755.1. Lineage (GTDB taxonomy): Bacteria > Actinomycetota > Acidimicrobiia > Spongiisociales > UBA5794 > JASJAX01. The sequence goes on along the minus strand of JASJAX010000005.1, from coordinate 14,248 downwards.
ACTGGCCAGCGCCCCCCTCGGCGATCCACGCCGGATCGCCCCAGACCGCGAGTCCGGTCGATACGGCGAGAGCGGCGAAGCCGGCGGCGATGCCGACGGTCGCCAGGTAGACGATCCACGTCCGTTGCAGAAGCCGTTCGACACTCCGTCCGAGCGTGTCTCGTGCTGCGATGAACCCCAACGTCATGCCGGAGATGAAGAAGAACCCCTCGGCGGCGTTGATGAGGAAGACCGAACGTCCCGTGACCGTGTGAAACAGGGAGTTGTGGAAACCGAGATGGTTCACCGCCATTGCGAAGAGCGCGAACCCTCTGAGCAGATCGAGGCGATGGTCTCTGGCATCGATATCGGCGTAGCGAAGCTGCATGCTTGCGAATGTATCGGGGCGGATGTGCTCCGTATGAAGACGCGATGTGCTCGGTATGAAGCGCGCGGGGCTGTGCCCGGCCATCCATGCCCATCATCTGGCTACTGGCTTCTACCCCGGACCGGCCACGAGCAGTACGCTGCGCGTATGGACACCATCGGCGACATCATTGTCAACGGCGACCCGGTGGCACCCGAGGACGCCGTCATCTCGGTATTGGATCTCGGGTTCCAGCGCGGATATGGCTGCTTCGAGGCTCTGCGTTCGTACGGCGGCAAGCCGTTCCGGCTGGCGGCGCATCTCGATCGCCTCGTCTCGAGTGCTGCGGCGCTCCACTTGCCGGAGCCGGACCGTTCGTTGCTCGAAACCGCCGTGCGGGATCGCGCAGCGGCCGGCGGGAACTGCATCGTTCGGGTCTTCGTCTCGGGCGGCACGGATGTCCGCAACCTCGGTGCCGGTTCAACGAGCGTCGTCTTGGCGGAGGAACTGCCGCCCGTACGCGACACCATCCGGATCGAACCTCGCACGGCGCCGTGGCACACGGACGGTGCACCTTGGGAGCTGACCGGAGCGAAGACGCTGTCGTATGGCCCGAACCTCGCTGCCTTCCTCGCTGCGAAGCGGAGCGGCTTCGACGACGCGCTGCTGATCGGGCGCGGCGGATACGTCCTCGAGGGACCGACGTTCAGTATCGGTTGGGTCCGTAACGGCATCGTCGAGACGCCGTGTATGGACCTCGGGATCCTCGCATCGATCACGAGGAGCGCCGCCATCGACGTTGCCGGGCGCCTCGACATCGACCTCGTCGAAGGGGAGTATGACCTCGACCACGTACTCGCGGCAGACGAGGTCTTCGTCTTGTCGACCGTCAAGGAAGTCATGCCGGTCGTGGCGATCGGTGATCAGCAGTTCGAGCCGGGGCGGGTGACGGCTCGACTCGCACGTGGTTTCCGGGAACTCGTTGCTGAGGAGCTGGACCTGGATTGACGGGGTTTGACCATCTCGGTCTTCTGGGCCGTGTCGATGATCTGTACGAGTCGGTGGTGATGCAGCCGGATCGCTGGACCGACGACATGTTCGGCGATTGGGCGACCGAAGCCGTGTCCGGGGCGCCACCATCGAAGTTGGTGGCCCGTGAGCTTCGCCGCTGCCTGCGTATGGCCCTGCGACTCCGCGACTTCTGGATGGAGGACCTCGACCGCCCCGACGATCACGGGGACTGGCGAACCCGGATCGACCTCGCCCTGGGGCCGAGGGCGTGGCGTCCGTCGCTCGCGATCGCCCAAATCGGCCTCGAAGAGGCCCCGAGCGAGGAGCTGTTCGAGGAGGTGCGAGAGCGCTTCAGAGTCGTGAACAACGACCGATGGATGGAGGAAGTGACGTTTTTCGAGTGGTTGGCAGAGCATGGTCGACGAGGAACGACCGCAGACGGCGACGAGGGTTAGAGTGCGATCCATGAGGTCGTGGATGCGTGCAGTGGTCATCATCGGTCTGCTGACGTCCCCACTCACCGCCTGCTCGGGAGACGACGGTCAGGAGACCAGCACGACCCTTGCCGACGGTGTGACGACCCTGGCCCCTGCCTCCACTACAACGCCGACCACAGCTGAAACGGTGGCCGGCACGACCGAGGCCCCACAGGACGACACCACCGTCACGTCGACGTCTGGTCCGCCGCTGGGTTTGCCGCTGTACGAGATCGCATTCCGTGGCCAGGGTGAAACCGGCGACACGGTCGTCGTGCTCCTCGATCCCGAGAGCTACACGACGTTGTCCGACCTCGATCTCCAAGACGTCATCCGCGACGTGTACGACCAGTTCCCGCCGGTTGCGTTCGCGCACGTCGTCGACATCGAGGACGCCGTCGACCTCGTGGTCGCGGACCGAAACTCCCTGACCGAGGAAGAGCTCACCCTGCTCGACCAGCACTACTTCGCCCGCCTCGAAGAGGGCATCCGCATCGTCTACGTCGGCCCGTTCGACCAGTACCCGATTGCGATTCTGGGATCCTGAGTCGCTCTGCGACTCGGGATCCAGTCGTCAGGCATCAGGTCAAGACGCCGCCCGTTTGAGCGGGAAGGAAGCGGCAGCCGTTTCTGCCACGTGATGTGAGGTCGAAGTCGTCAGTTCCGAACGCTGACAGCCGTCCGGATGCGGACGCGCGCAGTCGCAACTGACGACTGACGACTGAGTACTGACGACTGCTCACAGCAACGCTGTCGCTGTGAGCAGAAACCCTCCGAAGCCGACGAGGTCGGTGATCGTCGTCAGGAAGATGTTCGATGCGAGCGCAGGGTCGAGACCCATCCGCCGCATGACGACCGGGATGCCGGCGCCTGCGAGGCCGGCCGTGAGCATGGCGACGAACACGGCAAGCGCGACCACGACGCCGATCTCCGGCGGTGCGCCCGCGATGTCGGCAACGATCCGGGCGGCGATGCCGCTGAGGATGGCGATCACGACTCCGTTGAGAAGTCCGATCATGAACTCGCGTCGTACGGCGCGCATGGCGCGGCCGCGCGGTAGCGCACCAACCGCCATCGCCCGGATGATGACGGCGAGGCTCTGCGCGCCTGAGTTTCCACCGAGGAGGGCGATCATCGGCATGAGGATGGCCAGGATTGGTTCCTCCTCGATGGTCTTGCGGAACGGATCGATGGCGAACGCGATGAACAGGCCGATGAGCAGGTTCACCAGGATCCACGGCAGCCGGCGCCGAACGCTGATGCGTATTGGGGTGAGCGGGCCCTCTTCGGCGCCGGCACCGACCATCTGAGTGATGTCCTCGGTGGCTTCGGCCTGGACGGCCTCGAGCGCCTCGTCGAATCGGACCATGCCGACGAGTCGTTTGGTCTCGTCGATCACAGGAACGGCCAGGAGGTGGTACCGCTGGATCAGCTCGGTGACTTCTTCCCGATCGGTGAGCGTTTCAACTCGAACCGGGTCTTCGACCATGACGTCGTCGAGTGCCGTCCCCGGCCGAGCGAACACGAGATCTCGGAACGAGACCACCCCGAGGAGTCGTTGAGCCTCGTCGACGACATACACGTACTGGAGATTGGATCCGAGTTCCTCGTGGAGACGTCGGAGTGCCTCGATCGACTCGCCGGCGCTGATCCCCGACGGGAGGTAGGCGATGTCCGTGGTCATCAGGCCGCCGGCACTGTCCGCCGGATACGCGAGCAGGCGATTGATCTCGCTTGCGGCCTCGGGCTCGAGGTTGGCCAGCACCGCCTCGCGGGCATCGTCATCGAGTGCTGCCACCAGGTCGGCCGCTTGGTCGGGCTCCATCGCTTCGATGAAGTCGGCGGCCTGACCCGGATCGATCTCCTCGAGGACATCGGCGGCTGATTGCGGCCGCATCTCGTCGAGAACGTCGCCAACCTCTTCGAGATCGAGGTCGGTCAGAAGCAGATCGGCGGCGCCTTCCTCGTCCAGGGCCTCGAGGATGTCGGCTGCATCGTGAGGGTGGTCCTCGACCAGGACTTCCCACTCGTCCTGGTGGGTGTCGAGATAGGCCTCAGCCTCTTCCGGGGAACGGCGCGCGAGCTCGCGCACGGTCTGAGCGAAGCGGCGCGGGTGGGGGAGGCGGAATCTCACGACGCTGCAGTATCGCAGGCCGTCGCCCGGCCTGGTCTCAACGTGTGTGCGCCTGGCCGGCGGCGGTGCGGATTCACCTGGAAATGACGCAGACCCCCCAGGGGGGACGAGGGGGTCTGCATCTACGGGGCGCGTGCGCCCCGATTCGTTAATCCGATCGTACCCCGGCAGATCCCGACAGCGAGTCGAAAAAGGAGATGACTCATATCGAGCCCGGCTCCGCCGGGCTCGAAGTACCGAGTACTGAGTACCGAGTACAGAGATCGGACCGCTGGCTACTGGCTACTGGCGACTGGCTACCCCTGGCAGCAAGTCCCCGGTACACCCGTACACTCCCTGTGCGCGACCCGAAGGGAGGTGACCGTTATGGCGAAACGATTGACGGAGTTCTCGCACGGGGCTGGTTGAGCGTGCAAGCTCGGCCCCGACGAGCTGGCGCAGGTCCTGCGCCGTCTACACAATCTGACGCCTGCACGGCATCCCGACCTCCTGGTCGGCATTCGACGTTCCGATGATGCGGGGGTCTTTCGGCTGACCGATGACCTCGCATTGGTTCAGACGGTCGACTTCTTCACCCCGATCGTCGACGAGGCGTACGACTGGGGCCGGATCGCCGCGGCCAACGCGCTGTCCGACGTGTACGCCATGGGCGGGCGGCCCATCACGGCACTCCAGGTCGTCGGCTGGCCTCGAGATGGCCTTCCGTTCAGCACGCTCGCCGACGTGCTCGAAGGGGGTGCGTCCATCCTCGAGATCGCCGGCTGTGCGCTCGCCGGCGGTCACACCGTCGACGACCCTGAGCCGAAGTACGGGCTTGCCGTGACCGGACTCGTTCATCCGGACGACCTCGTGACCAATGCCGGTGCGCAACCCGGGGACGTCCTCGTGCTCACCAAGCCCATCGGCACCGGGCTGATCGCCACCGCGATCAAGCGGGGCACCGCAACCCCGGAGCAACGCGATGAGGCCGTGGCCACCATGGCGGCACTCAACGCTGGTGCCGCCGCCGCAATGCGCCGGGTGGGTGCCAACGCGGCTACCGACGTGACCGGGTTTGGGCTTCTCGGGCACCTCAGCGAGATGATCCGGGCCAGCAGCGCGAGCGCCGAGATCGACTCTGCTGCCGTTCCGCTCCTGCCGGGAGCGAAGGATCTCGCGGCTGCCAGCGTGGTGCCCGGCGGCACGAAGCGCAATCTGGCGAGCGTTGCTCGGTCGACCGACTTTGGGACGCTGGACGAAACCATGCAACTCCTGCTCGCCGATGCTCAGACGAGCGGCGGATTGCTCGTTGCGGTCGACGCACCATTGGAGAAGGCGTTCCTCCAGGCGCTGGTCGACGAGGGCGTCGACGGCGTCACCGTGGGACGAATCACCGAGCGGGACTTCTCCCATGGTCCGAGCGGTCGGATCGTCGTGCGGTGATGGACGCAACTCGCGCCAACGCCGACGATCGTCTCGTGAAGATCGCGTCGGCGATGTCGATCGGTGGAATCGAGCGTCACATCTTCCTGTGTGCTGAGCCGTCGACGCCCAAATGCGCCACAACTGAAGCGGGTGCCGATTCCTGGGTGGCGCTGAAGCGTGCGGTGAAGCGACTGGATCTGACCTCGCCGCCACCGCCGTGGAGATCTCGCAACGTCGACGAACCGCCTCCTGAGACTCCGCCGGGCGACGGGCGGATCCTGCGGACCAAAGCCGATTGCCTCCGGGTGTGCGAACAAGGGCCGATCGCCGTCGTCTACCCCGACGGGATCTGGTACCACTCGGTGTCGCCCGACGTCGTCGAGCGTATCGTGGAGGAGCACCTCGTCGGCGGGCGGGTGGTTGAGGAGTTTGCGTTTGCCTGGGATCCGTTGATCGGCAACGCTGATGACGAGGCCTGACACACGATGAAGCGGCTACGCACCCTTGCGGCAGGCGTCCTTGGGGCTTGGCTGGCCTGGCGAATTGCCGGACCCGAGACGACGCCGCGTTACCCACTCCACCAGGAACGTCCCTTGCGGATCCCGGGTCGGAGCGTCTTCGTTGGTGAACGAGAATTCTTCGTTCGCGAAACCGGACCGGAGGATGCGCCCACGATCGTGCTCATCCATGGTTGGAGTCTCGATGGGGAGATGACGTTCCATCGCATCATTCCCGAGCTGTCGACCCGCTTCCGCCTCGTCATCCCCGATCTCCGCAATCACGGTCGGAGCGATTGGATTCGCTCGGGCTTCTCGGTCGACGATCTCGCCGGTGACGTGGCCGGGGTCCTCGATGCCGTCGGCGTGCGTCAGGCGACGGTGGTCGGGTACTCGCTGGGCGGCATGGTCGCCCAAGTCCTCGCTGTGGCCCACCCCCGGTTCGTTCGTCGGCTCGTGCTAGCGGGCACGGCGGCACGGCCCATTGATCAGCTGCGCCTCGCGGCGTGGTTCGGCATGCGGGCAACGCGGGCGATTGCCCGGATCAGCCGTCACGAGCTCTCGCTGGCGACCACAACGATCGTGCAGCGTGGGGGCGGCATTGGACGCGAGCACGTGCGCTGGATGTGGGAAGGTCTCATGCGACGCGATCCCGCACTGTTCTACGAGGCGGGTTTCGCCGCGTGGCGATTCGACAACCGCAGAGGGGTCGGGCGGATCGACGTCCCGACGATGGTCATCATCCCGACGGCAGACCAAGTCGTACCTGCACGAACGCAGTACGAATTGGCAGCATTGCTCGACGATCCCGAGGTGATTGAGCTGCACGGATCGCGCCACGAGTCGATCCTGTCGCGACCGGATGCCTACGTCGAGGCGATCGGTCGGTTCGCCGAGGGCTGAACGGACCGACTCAGCGAGCCTGAGTCTCCACGTTCATCATCTTGATGACGGCGAACGCAATGCCGCCGAGGATGAGGAGCATGACGAGCTTCTTCACGGGACCTCCCCTGCAGTGTGCATCCATTCTACGGGACACCGGTTGCCGAGAATCGTTGGTCCGGCTCCAACGTTCTGTGCGACACTGACATCACCATGACGCAGCGGCCATCTCCGGAGGCGGCACGCCTCGACCATGCAGCCTGGCGGGCGCGCAGCGTGTTCGATCCGTACACGACCGACCATCACCTTCGTGCGCTGGCAGACCACTCGCTCTCGGGAGTGCGGCGAGCCGACGTCGACGCCATTGGACGTGAGTTCGGGGCGTCGATGGTCGCCATGGTCTCGCCTGCAGTGGCGGCCTACCAGCACCATCCTCCGCGATTGGAGAAGTACGACGGATCCGGTGAGCGGGTCGAACGGGTCATCTTCACGTCCGACTACGAGCGGGCGGGAGCCGTGTTGTGGGACGCCGGCCTCGTCGCTCGGTCCGCCTCGGCCGGCGGATCTTTCGAGCAATTTGTGCTGCTCTATCTGACCTCGCTCGAGGGCGAGATGGGGCACATGTGCCCGGCAACGTGCACGACGGGCCTCATCCGGGTGCTGCGACGAGCGGCCTCGCCCGAGCTCCAAGCGGCCTTCCTACCGAGGCTCACGGAGTACGACTACTCACAGGCGTGGCGCGGGGCACAGTTCCTGACCGAGGTGCAGGGCGGGTCGGATGTCGGTGCCAACGCGGTCCGTGCCGCTCCCTCCGGCGATGGAACGTATCGGATCACCGGCGAGAAGTGGTTCTGCTCGGTTGCCGACGCCGATGTATTCCTCATCACGGCTCGCCCGGACGCCGCCGATTCCGGCACGGCGGGGCTTGGAACGTTCGTGGTCCCCCGACTGATCGACGGCAAGCCCAATGGGTTCTCGATCCGTCGCCTGAAAGACAAGCTGGGTACGACGTCGATGGCCTCGGCTGAGATCGACTTCGATGGAGCCGTTGCGTATCCAGTCGGGGATGTCTCGGACGGCTTCAAGATCATGGTCTCGGCCATGCTCAACACGAGCAGGTGGATGAACGCCATCGGCAACGTGGGCATCATGCGCCGGGCGTATACGGAAGCGGTCGGATATGCCGCACACCGTCGTGCATTCGGTCAAACGATCGGCTCATTCCCGCTCGTGAGGCATCAGCTGGCGACGATGAAGGTGCGCTGGCTTGCGGCGCTCCACTCGACCTGGGCGCTGACGGCGCTCGACGAAGCGGTTGATGTCGACGCCATGGGCGGGGCCCCTGCGGAAACGGATGATGTTGCGTTCCACCGATTCCTCGTGAACGCGAACAAGCTCGAGTGCTCCGTGTCGGCAACGGATCTCGTGCGCAGCGCCATCGAGATCCTGGGCGGGAATGGTGCGATCGAGGACTTCAGCGTGTTGCCACGACTGCTGCGCGACTGCGTCGTCTACGAGCAGTGGGAGGGCACCCACAATGTCCTCACCGCCCAGGTTCTTCGGGACATGGGCCGGCTTGGACTTGCCGGAGTCGTGGTGGATCGCATCGGCCGTACCCTCAAGTCCATCGCCGACCCGGAGCGTGGGGCGATCGCCCAGGTTGCCGAGGCTGCGCTCGAGGACCTGGTCGGCAGGATCACTCGTTCGGTCGAGGATACGGCGTACGGCGCGCTGCACTTCCGTGAGCATCTCGTCGCCTTGGTGCGGTCGTTCCAGGTCGCCCACATGCTCGAGGTGGCCGAGAATTTCCGCCCGGGTCCCGTGGCCGACGAACTCACGGCAGCAGCCGGCCTGCTGGCCTCCACCACCCTCGATCCCGAGTACGTCCCCGGCGACGACCCGCTGCTCCTCGATCGAGTCGACGCGTGCTTGGGTGAGGATGGGGGAGTGAGTCGTCAGTAATCGGTCGTCAGTAGTCGGTAGCCACGGATCCCCCGCCCTTGTAGGGCGGGGACAGGCTGCGGAGCAGCCAGGGGAGGGTCTCCACCGTTGTGCACGTCGGCCGTTTCGCTGGTCATCAGGTGGTGTATGGGCTCAGCCTTTTCGCGATCACTCCTGAGACCCTCCCCGACCTCCACTTCGTGGAGGCCACCCCTCCCTGAAAGGGAGGGGGATCCAGCGGACCGTCCCGTCTCGCTACTCGCAACTTCCTCCCCCTAGCCTTCTCCTCATGAGCGACCTCCCTGACTACGTGCTGACGAACCGCGAGCATTGGGACAAGTGGGCGCATGCCTGGGTCGAGTCGGGGGAGCGCAATTGGACCGGCCCCGTCAGCTGGGGCATGTGGGGGATTCCCGAGGAGGAGCTCCACCTGCTCCCGAACGACATGACCGGCATGCGGACGATCGAACTCGGCTGCGGCACCGGCTACGTCTCGGCGTGGATGATTCGGCGCGGGGCCGACGCCGTCGGGATCGACAACTCCGAGCAGCAACTCGCCACCGCCCGACGGCTCGCCGACGAGCATGGTGTCCAGCTCGAGTTGATCCACGGCAACGCAGAGACCGTGCCGTTCCCGGATGAGTCGTTCGACTTCGCCATCTCCGAATACGGCGCCGCCATCTGGGCCGACCCCTATGTGTGGATCCCGGAAGCCCACCGTCTCCTCCGGCCCGGCGGGAGGCTCGTCTTCCTCGGCAACCACCCGTTTGTGATGCTCACCCAGGACTGGAGCGCCGACGATCCGGCCACTCTCCAATTGATGAACCCGTACTTCGGGATGCATCGCATCGACTGGGACGACGGCGACGACCGCGGCACCGAGTTCAATCTGCCGATCTCGGATTGGATGCGGCTCTTCGACGACGTTGGGTTCGACGTCGTGGCGTACCACGAGCTCCAAGCGCCGCACCGTGGCTCGGAGGTCCGATTCTTCGCAACGGCCGACTGGTCAAACGACTATCCGAGCGAGCAGGTCTGGAACCTTCGCAAACGGTGATCAAGGGGTCAACAGCACGAGGCCGGCCGGCGTGAGCGCCGCCACCTGCTCGCCGGTCCAGACGAGCTGGGGGCTATAGGCGTCGGCCGGTGCACCGTGGTGGCGCGTCCACTCGTCACGATCGGGGGAGTAGAACGCAATCCCCGGTTCATCACCGAACGACCATTGCGGAAGCCAGACGGCCAACTCGTCGCCGGCAGCGACGGCCGCGATGGACCCTGCCAGGCCCTCGCCGTCCACGATGGGTCCCGGAAGGTCGGCGATCGCACGCCAGGTGTTGGTCATGGGGTCGTAGGCCGCACCGGTCACGACCGGCACGTCGCCGGATCGTCGCCGATCGACTCCGACGACGATGAACTCGCCGGCGACAAACCCGCCAACCGGATGCTCGAGATGGACGCCCTCGGGCAAGTCCGGGAGCCACTGCCATGCGTCGTCGACGGGTGAGTACCGGGCACCGTCCTGCGCCGGCTGGATGCCGTTGGGTCCCCCGGTCACGAACCCGCCCCAGACATACATGGCGTCGTTCGCCCAGACGTACCGGCCGTCGCCCGACCACACGACGACGGCGTTGCTGCGCGGCTCGAGAGGTGATGTCGGCAGCTCGCGCCATTCGTCGAGGTTGTAGCCGGCGCCTCGTTCGGAGGCCCCGTACCAATTGCGTGTTCCCCAGAAGAGGATCTCATCCCCCGTCCAGAGGGCGGTGTTGCCTGGGTGGACCAGAGGGCCGGCGACCCGGCTGCCCCCGGCCCACTCGAGGCGATTCGGATCCCACGTGTCCACGTCGCCGCGCCACACCGCCATGAAGTCGCCCGTCCAAACCGCCGTCTGGCCGACCCGACCGCCCGGTGGACCGGAATCGGGAATCCGGTGGAGCCGCCCCGAGGACGGCTCGTAGGCCCAGCCGTCGAGGATCTCTTCGGCGCCGTCGAACCCACCCCACACGATGAGCTCGGTGTCCGTCCACACGAGCGACGCCCAGGCCCGGTCCGACCATTCCGGGTGTGGTACAAGCTCCCACATGGACTCCTCGGCCGGTCTGCTCACCGCGATCGTCTCGATCCGGTCGAGGTCGATCTCCCACAACACCGGCTGTCCCCCAAAGGACGGGGCACACCACAGATAGACGTCAGTGGTCTCGTCGGCGGTCCCTGCGGGACTACACCAACCGGACGTCACCGACTCCCACGGGGGAGCCCACATCTGGACCCAGCGGTCGGCCGCACCATCGAAGTACGCCGCCTGGCCACAGGAGAAGGCGAACACCTTGCCGTGTGCGGCCGCTCCCTCCGGATAGCACTCGGTCTGATCGAGTGGGAGGTTCGGGAGCTCACGCCAACCGCGTTCGGGATGCCACGCTGCTGCCTGCGTGAGGTAGTCCCACACGATCAACTCGGTGCCGTTCCACTCCGCAGCGAGCGCCTGAACCCCTTCGAGGTTCGGGGACGGCAGCACCGTCCACTGGTCAGTGGCCGGGTCGTACTCCGCAAACCCGGGCCGGTCATCGATCGGAGCATTGGTGTTCCCATCGAACCGACCGCCGATGAGCAGGAGACGGTCGCCGGTCCAGAACGTCCAGCCCCGGTTCAGATCGATGGGTGGCTCAGCGAGCAAGCGGCAACATCCTCCGTTGGGGTCGATTGCTATGGCACTCAGACGCGCCACCCCCGGGGCACGCTGCTCCACGCCGACGACGAGCGTCTCGGTTCCCGTCCAGCTGCCGGACAACGGCTGGGCGAGGGGGGTTTCGAATGGTGGATCCCACTTCTCCTCATCGATGTCGTACCTCGCCGCGCCCGTCTTCGAGAACGCCAGGACTGTGGTCGCGTTCTCGACGAGGAGCGATTCGGAGCCCCCCGGCAGGGGCGACTCGGGCAGTTCGACCCAGGGATTGCCCCCGATCTGGCGGTGGTAGAGCGTCGTTGCGGCCGTGACTTCGCCGTCGACGCTGCCGCCACCCCAGATGAGCAAGCCCGCCGAAGTCCACAGCGGCGTTGCGCCGAACCGCTGCCGTGCGGGTCCGCCGGGTGCAGCTCGCCAACCCGGGGCCGCCTCCACGGTCGCCGGGGGAGGGAACGAGATCGAAGTGGTGGGCGGCGAGACGACGGTCGACGTCGGTGTGTCCAACATCGGGGTCGTTGTCGGTGGAGCCGTTGCCGCCAGCGGGGCCGGCGCGATCGTGGGAGTGGAGTTCGACTGTCCCGCCGAGAAGACCAGGGCGATGGCGGCCAGCCCGAGACCGACAACGGCCGCGAGCAGCAAGCCGCTCGGTCGTCCCTGGTCCTTCACTCCACCTCCGCCGTGCCGCGGTCCTGCGGAAAGGCTAGATACGGAGGCCCGTTGCCGCGGGGGCAGGCGCCCATCTGGAGGTGTGGCCGCTGCAGGGGTACCCTTCCGGCCATGTCAGCGCCGGCCACCACCCGCACCGATCGGTTCTCCGTTCTGGCGTGGATCGTCCTTGGCTTCACCATCCTGGTGATCATCTCCGGTGACATCGTGCAGGCAACCGAATCGGGCGCCGGTTGTGGAGAGACCTGGCCGCGTTGCGACGGCTCGCTCATTCCGTCGATCTCCGACCTCCAGACCGGCGTGGAGTTCACGCACCGCATTCTCACCGTCGTCCTCGGATTCGGGTATATCGCAATCGTCCTTGGCGCATGGCGGCGGCGAGGATGGTCGGACGGGTCGGATGCCCTCGCCGCCGTCGGTCGGTTGCTCACGCCCGCCGGTTTCGCCGACGCCTACCGTCGCTCGAACTCACTGTGGCGGGTGACGGTGTGGGCCGTGGTGTTCTTCGTCATCGAGGTGATCCTCGGAGCGATGCTCGTCGTCTTCGGCTGGGTCGAGGGTGATGCGTCGATTGGGCGGGTGATCGTCGATTCTGTCCACCTCGTCAACACCTTCGCGATGGTGCTCACCCTCACGCTCATCGTGTTTCACGCCTCCGGCGGCGGTTCGCTCCGGCTCGACCGCTCCCGATTCAGCCACAAGCTGCTGCTCACGGGCGCCGGGATCATCACGCTCATCGGAATCACCGGGGCCATCAACTCGCTGGCCGACGCGTTGTACTTCGCCGAGGACGTGGTTGTCGAGGAGACACCGATCGCATCCATCCTGGTGGCGATCCGGGGCATTCATCCGGTGGTCGCGATCGGCGGTGGCATCGGGGTCTTCCTGATCGCCCGATACCTCGCAACCGGACGGGGAGAACACGTGCGCCGCTACGCCATCGCGATCCAGGGAATCGTGTGGGCGCAGTTCATCATCGGATTCTTGAACATCGCGCTCCTGACCCCGCTCGAGTCGCAGGTGGTCCACCTGCTGACCGCACACGTGCTGTGGGTGTTGTTCGTGCTCTTTGGCGCTCGGCTCATCGAGAACCCCGTTGTCGTTGGCGAAGCGATCGAGGCATGAGCATCCCGAAGGTGCGGGTCACCGATCCTCATGCCGCTCCGGCATCACCGCTCGCCACCATCAAGGCGTATGTCGAGCTCACCAAGCCGCGCATCATCGAGCTCCTGCTGATCACCACGGTGCCGGCAATGGTCGTCGCGCAAGGAGGCTGGCCGTCGACGTGGCTCGTGCTGGCGACGCTGATCGGCGGGACCCTCTCAGCGGGTGGCGCCAACGCCATCAACAACGTCATCGATCGCGATATCGATCAGGTGATGCGGCGAACGAAGGGCCGGCCGCTGCCGTCGGCCCGGGTGGCGCCCAAACCCGCGCTGTACTTCGGGGCGGTGCTCGGCATCGCCGGATTCGTGTGGCTGTGGGCGACGGCGAACTTGCTCGCAGCCGCTCTCTCGACGTCCGGGCTGCTGTTCTATGTGTTCATCTACACGATGATTCTGAAGCGCAGCACAGTGCAGAACATCGTGGTTGGGGGCGCCGCCGGTGCGGTCCCGGCGCTCGTCGGGTGGGCCGCAGTCACGAATGATCTCCATGTCGCCGCGTGGGTCATGTTTGCCATCATCTTCTTCTGGACACCACCGCACTTCTGGGCCCTCGCCCTGCGGTACGAAGACGACTACGCCGTTGCAGGCGTCCCGATGCTGCCGGTCGTGGTCGGGAGACAGGCGACACTCGAGCAAATCGAGCTGTACACACTCGTGCTCGTCGGGGTGTCGCTCCTGCTCTACCCGACGGGCGCCGTCGGTTGGATCTACTTGGTCGCTGCGGTCGTGCTCGGTGTCTGGCTGTACCGGGCGGCGCGTCGGCTGCACCGGCGTCCCGGAGAGTCGATGCGGTTCTTCGGTTTCTCGAACCTGTATCTCGCGGCGCTCTTCGTGATGATGGCGGTGGATGCGTTGGTGCTGTAGCGGGCTTCCTGACCGGGTACTGCTTCTTGGAGCCAGGCGTACAACGTACGACGTACGACGTCGCCCGTACTGCCGTGCCGTTCACCCACGCCTGTAACCTGCCTGTCCATGGGGACCTTTGAGCGGGTGGTTCTGGTGGTGGCTTCGGTCATTGCGGTGATTGGCGTCATCGGGGTGGTGG
>JASJAX010000185.1 GCA_030066755.1 Acidimicrobiia bacterium | reverse complement strand
CCACAACAGAGGCCCCCGGCGATACCGGGGGCCTCTCAGGGTGTCACTCGGATCGTGTGGGAGATGCAAGTGCTGGGTTGGGCGCCTAGGGCTGGTCGTCGTAGCGAGCGACGACTTCGTCCAAGGTGCTTGGGCAGGGGTCGATGCCATAGGTGGTGCACTCCTCGAAGGTGAAGCCACGGGTGAGGCTGTCGACGGCGAGTTGGTTCAGTTGGGTGACATCTCGCGAGATCGTTGCCCAAACACCGAACTTGGTACCGATCACCAGGGTTTCGTCGTCGATCCAGTGAATGTCAGAGACCCCAGCGACCGGGAAGGTCTCGACGACCGCCGCCTGTTCGAGGTCAACGATGAACATTGCGTTGTCCCCACCGAGTGCGAGCAGACGATCGTCCGGGCTGAAGCCCATACCCCGAACCCGGCCGAAGTCGGCGCCGAACTCGACGATCTCCGACGTCCAGGATGCGACTTCGATCACCATGACATTGGTGCCTGCAGCCTGAATGATCCGGTCACCCGCGTGGGTGATCTCAGTCCGGTTGGTGAATCTCGGGAAACGCGCAATCTCCGTACCGTCGGGTCGATCGAGCACGACGAAGCTGTCTCCTACGTCCCCGAACACCCACTCGGCGGTGAACCGTTCGATGGTGTCGACGTAGTCGATCGGCTGGATCAGGGAGCGACGACTGCCGTCTGCGGGATCCACAAACTCCCAAGCGGGGATGTCATCGAAGCTCAGGTCAGTGACGTCACGCAGCATGATCTCGGTGCCATCGACTGAGACATGCTCCAGGATCAGTCGAGCGGGCTCACCTGTGGGCTCGCAAACGAATGCAGCGTCCGGATCGGCTACAAAGCACCCAGCCAGGATTGTGCGGTCGCCGGTCGCTGGGTTGTACGCCGTGATCTCTCCGTTGTTCTGGATCAGAAAACGACCATCGGCGAGGGCCCTGGGATGAGTCCCTGGGATCGCGTCTCCGACGAGTGCTCCGGTGGAAGGGTCGAAAAAGAACGACCTCCACACGGGCACGTCCCTGAAGTCTGCAGCTTCGAACGCACCCAAGGACGTCCCGACGGAGAACCCGGTCGCATTGACCCACTCGAATGAGCCGAGATCTCCGGCCGATACGGCGCCTCCTGCTCGTGCGCCGAGATCCCACACCTTGACCGACCCGTCCAGGTGGGACGTATAGAGGAGCTTCCCGTCGGGGCCAAAGGCTGGGTTGACGCCGGGAGCTCCGCTCGGCAGGTCGTGGACGAGCTCCCCGGTCGCCACTCTGAAAGCCAGGGTCCTCGTTCCCTCGGTTTGGATTGCGAGCAAGCCGCCGTCAGGTGAGAACTCCAACCCGAATGGGCTTGCCGGAAAGGCCGGCAGAGGCGAGAGAAGATCGATTGCAGCACCAGACTCTGTTGCGTGCAGCAGCTGGAACCCCGTGCGCCCCGCGGAGAACGTCGTGAAGAGCGTCCCGTCACGGGTCATGGCTCCATAGCCGACCGAGTCGGGGATCTCGCGTGACGCCTCGTAGGTGGGCGCACTGTGGAGAACGGCATTCGCCTCCTGGAAGGTGAGCAGGAGTACGTTGTTCGCCTCGTCGAAATGAGGAATCGGGCCGAATGTGGGCTCCAGCGCGTCGATCAGTGCTACCTGTTCGAAGGTTCGGCCATCGAGGATCTCCGCCCACGTTCCGTTCGTTGCACCTTCCCGTGCGCATCCGTCGAAGCCGCTCGTGAGGGCAAATCTCGTTCCATCGGGAGACCAGCCTCTTGGTACCACGCCGACACAGTCCGGGTATTCCACCGTCTGGATCAGGCTGCCGTTCGAGCCGTCGAGGATGAGGAACCGGTTCGGTGCTGTGTCCTCGTCCACGTTGCGGACCGTAAGGGCAGAACTGGAGTCGAGGACTCCGACGGCGAGCCGATCGCCGGCCGGGTCGAACGAGACCGTATAGAAGCTGTCCGCCGTGTCCTCCTGATACGTCCACACGAGTTCGCCATCTGGTGCGGAGTACATACCTAGCCAAGCGGCGCTCTCCGCTGCGACTGCCAGACGACTCCCATCGTCCGAGACCGCAATGTGCGTGCGCCCGCCAAAGCCGTGCTCAATGACGCTCACGAGTCGATCTGCTGCCAGCGATTGCCTGAGTAGGTCGATCACGACCTGTGGCTGGTTCTCGAGCGCCTCAGAGCCCGCGAGGGCCTCGAGCGTCAGCATTGTTGCGAGCTCAGGGTCCGTTTCGAGAGCGACCAAGGCTGATGCGCTGAGCTCTCGCGACCTCGCCAGGTTCGCCTGATCGTCGGCAAGCTCAGCATTGGCTGTGGCCCGATCGCGTTCCGCCTGCGCAAGGGCAGCCTGTTCTTCGGCGGCTGCTTCGGCCTCCTCGGCAGCGAGCCGTCGGTCATCTGCATCGCGTCGTGCGTTCAAGGCAAAGGCGGCGAGAATCAGAGCGACGACGGCTGCAGCAGCGAACCCGCTCATAACGAGCTGTCGCATCCGCCTGCGCCTGGCGGACCGCTCATCCTCGGCGGCTTGACTCGTCGCGAGCAGTTCGTGCTCCGAATCTGACAGCGCCAACTCGGTGGATTCCGTCCAGGCTTGATGCTGGGCCAATCCGCCGCCGGTGAGGAGGAATGGGTCGGAGCGACCTGACTGCTCCCAATCCGCGACGGCAGCGGCCAAGCGCCCGCGGAGTATGAGTTCCCCGCGATTGCCATCGATCCACGCCCGAAGGCGGGGCCACTCCCGGATGAGCGCCTCGTGGGCGACCTCGACGGTGGCGCCGCGGCTGACCTCGTCGCGATCGAACGTGAGCAGCCGGTGCTCGCCGAATGCCCTGAGCACTTCGTCGAGAGCGTCAACCGGGACGCCGATTCGATCGAGCTCGCTCCGGCGGAGGCGACGGCGCGTATCGGTACCGTCCTGGCCGGGGGTGACCAGACGCATGAACAGTCGGCGGGCAACACCCTGGGCGTCGGCGTTGAGCCCATTGAAGATCCCCTCGGCGCGTCGTCCGAGGGCTGCGATGACGCCACCCGAGCGCTCGTATGCGGCGAGCGTCAGTACGTCGGTGTCCCGCCGGTCGAACATCTCAGTGAGAGCGAACTCGACGAGGGGGAGCGCACCGGCTTCGCCGTGGACCTCGGCAACGATGCGTTCGACAACGCCAGCCTCGAAGCTGATTCCGACGCCTGCGGCCGGTTCCGTCACGATGGCGCGCATCTCGCTGTCGGTCGGAGCGGAAATCGGGACGGTGCCCGCTCGCAACAGCTCGCCGAAAGTCGGGTGCCTGAGGGGTCGATCGAAGAAGTCGGCTCGGATTGTCGCAAGGACACGAATCCGTCCTGTGCCGTCCTGGACCGACGCCACCAGGAGGTCGAGGAACCCGTCGCGCACTGCCGGATCCGTGGTGAGGGTGAACAACTCCTCGAACTGGTCGATCAGCAGCAGCAACTGCGTATCGGCAGGGAGATATCGGTCGACCGCCTTCACCAGCCCGCGGTCGCCGGCCAGAAGCAGGTCCTCGAGATCATGAGGAACCGAAGACGCAACTCGGACCAGCGACGACGCCAGCCGCTCGAATGGGTGGGCACCGGGCGTGCAGTCCGCAATCAGCCATTCCTCCGACCCTGCGACTGCTCCGCTCCGGAGTGCGGGGAGAAGACCCGCTCGGACCGCCGACGACTTGCCAACCCCTGACGGACCAACGGCTGCGACCAGGCCATGGGAGTCCACTGCGGAGACGAGCTCTTCGATCACTGCGTCCCGGCCGTGGAAGTCCTGGGCGTCGAACTCGGAGAAGGCGGCGAGCCCCTTGTATGGGTTGCGCGTCGGGGTATACGTTGCCGACTCAGGAGTAGCACCGACGGCCTCGCGCCATGCGTGCAGCATTTCGCCGGCCAGGCCGTACTCGCCGCGACGCGCTGCCTGCAGAACGTCGGACGCTGCCTCCCCGAGCCCGACACCATCCGTTGTGGTTGCGACCATCGAGGCAAATGCCGCGACGTCGAGTTGCTGGGTCAGGCCGTCTCCTGAGGAAGGGCTTGCGCCTGCGATGCCGAAGTCGCTGAGGAAGAAGTCGCCGGACTCGTTGAGCAGCACGTTCGAAGGCTGGACGTCACCGTGAGCAACACCGAGGTCGTGCGCTGTCGCGAGCGCCCCGCCGACCTGGTCGACAAGGGTCAACGCTGTATTGCGGGTCATGTTGTTGGCCGTGAGCCAGTCGGCGAGGTTGCCGCCCCGCATCAATCGCATGACGAGGAGCGCTGCGTCGGGTCCGCGCCAGAAGTCGTAGAGCGGAACGACGTTGGGATGCTCGATCCGAGAGATCATGCGGGCCTCAACGGCGAAACGGCGTATGAAGCCGGTGCTGTTCGCCAGCTCGGGGTTGATCACCTTGACGGCGACTTCACGCCCGACGGAGGGTTGGTAGCCGCGGTAGACGGTTCCGAAGAGTCCGTGGCCGATCTCTTCGCGCAGTTCGTAGCCGGGCACGGCAGCACCGGTCGACGGCAATTCGGGTGGTTCCCCACCGGTCCGTAGCGGCGGGAAGTCGGTCGACAGCCCGTCGATGACCAGCTGATGGATCGTCTCCGGCTCCTCCAATCTGGCGACCGGATGGAGACCAAGCGCTCTCACGAGGGCCCCGCCGGCCCGGTCGGCGGCAAGCTCCGCCTGGGCATCGGATGAGAGCAGGACCTGCCCGGCGTGCGCAACGGCAACCAGGCCGGCAGCCCGGATGACGGCGGGCCCTGCGATGGCTCCGGTGGGTTCCTCCTCGACGTGTCCGATGTCCACGGCCATGCGAACCATCGGGTAGCCGTCGGCGCGGGGTGCGCCCCGACCGATCTCGCTTGCGGCGTCTACTGCAGCACGGACCCCGGTGAAGGTCCCATAGGTGGCGGTTCCCTGCTGGGCGGCGAGAACGCCGTCTGCGTCGGCGATTGCGGTTCGCACGACACGGTCGATGTCGATGAGGGTCTGACGACGCCGGTCGGGGTGATCGAGTGCGCTGTCGCCACCATCCCCCAAGTCGATGACGAGCACAGCTCTGCGCCGGACCTCGCTCTTGGATGCGAGCACGAGTGAGGCGTCTTGGTCGAGGATGCGCAGCTCGAGGTTGCGAAGCTCGGGCGACGGGTCGACGCCGAGTTCCTCGGCGAGGTGTTCGCGCATGCGGGTATAGGCGCGCAACGCTTCAGCCTGACGACCCGAGCGGTAGAGAGCCAGCATGTGTTGGGCGTGGAACGACTCGCGGAATGGGTGCTCGGTCGTGAGCGCCTCCAGCTCTCCGACGAGCTCTCGATCCCTGCCTGCGGCCAAGTCGGCGTCGATGCGCAACTCCAAGGCCACGAGCCGGAGTTCGTTGAGGCGCGTGATCTCGGAATCGAGATGACCCCGGGCCTCGATGTCGGAGAACGGATGGCCCCGCCACAGCCCCAGCGCCTCTCGGAGTTCGGTCGCCGCCGCGGCGGGATCCTCGTCGATCAGTGAACGGCCGGTCTCCACCTGTGCGGAGAACTGCTCGGCATCGATCCACGAATCGGTCGGGCGGAACTCATACCCAGTGGGGACCGACTTGATCATGTCCCCGAAGAGTGAACGGAGCGTGGAAATGTAGGTCTGGACCGACCGGCGGGCTCCGTCGGGAGCTCCGTCGCCGTAGGCGCCATCGATGAGAGCTTCGGTGCTCATCGGCCGACCTGCATTGGCGACCAGCAGCGCCAGCAGCGTGCGTTGCTTGGGACCGCCGAGGTCGAGCCGCTCTCCGGCCGCGATCACCTCGATCGGGCCGAGGACACGAAACTCCATTGCTGCAATGTACAGGAGGGGTGTTTCCGATGCGCTCACGACTCTGTGCCACCTTTCCAAGCGTTGGTGGATCGATCGTTGCGAACGGGCGTCAAAGGATGGTCAAAACGGCCTGGTCGGGGGCTCGAGAGCGCAGAAAGAGACCCCCGGCATTGTGCCGGGGGTCTCTTGGTTCGTCACTCGGATCTTGTGGGAGATGCGAGTGGCTGGTTTGTTCAGGTGTCAGCTACATCCCTTGCTGTCACCGCAGTTGAGGCAGCGGTAGCAGGAGCCATTGCGGACGGTGATGTGGCCACACGTGTCACACAGCGGGGCGTCGCCCATCTTGTCCGCCAGGACCGCTTGCACGGCGGCCGACTGGATGTCCGTTGCCGTGTGCGCCGACGCCGGGGCCGTGGCGGTCGCTGAGACCGGGGCCGGCGCTGCGCTGCCGGACGGCGACACGTGCGAACCGTTGCCGGCCACATCGGCGACCGTAGCAACCGTGGCAGCGGACTGGCCGGCGTTCGTGTCGACGAAGGTGGCTGCCTCCGCCTGCGCCGCGATGTCGCGCTCCATGGCGGCATCGGTCAGGTCCAGTTGCAGGCCGGCGTCGACTGCGATGCCCTTCGGGGGCTCCGGCAGTTCGAGAGTCCGGTCCGGCGGGACCTGGGCCAGCTCGTCACGGTGCAGGTATTCGACGCCGAGCGCCCGGAACACGTAGTCGATGATCGAGTTGGCCATCTTGATGTTCGGATGCCCCTCGACCATGCCCCTCGGCTCGAACGTCTGGAATGTGAACGTGTCCACGAACTCCTCGAGCGGCACGCCGTACTGCAGGCCCTTGCTCACCGCAATGGCGAAGCAGGACAGGATCCCGCGGAGGGTGGCACCTTCCTTGGCGAGGTCGATGAACAACTCGCCGAGCGTGCCGTCGTCGTACTCGCCGGTGCGGATGAACACCTTGTGCCCACCAACGCGACCTTCCTGGGTGTATCCGTTGCGCCGTGATGGCAGCAGGAACCGCGGCCTCGGCAGATCGGCATATGCCGCAGCGGGGGAGACCCCCGGTTGGAACATGCCGCCGTGGACCATGGTGTGACCCAACGTGACGAGTTCGATCTCGTCCTCGAGGGCCTCGGCGAGGTCTTCCGGCTCCTCATCGGAGACACCGTCGTCCGACTTGGCGGACAGCGGCTGGCTCGCCTTCGAGCCGTCGCGGTAGAGCGCCATCGCCTTCAGGCCGAGCTCCCACGACAGGCGGTAGGACTCCTCGATGTCCTCGATCGTCACCTCGTTCGGCATGTTGATCGTCTTCGAGATCGCCCCCGAGATGAACGGCTGCGCCGCCGCCATCATCTTGATGTGGCCGGCGTGGTGGATGAACCGCTCGCCGTACTTGCCGTTGCGGTTGGCGCAATCGAAGACCGCCAGGTGCTCCTCGCGCAGATGTGGGGCACCCTCGATGGTCTGGTGGCCGCAGACGTAGTCATTCGCCTCGACGATCTCGCTGTCGGAGAAGCCGAGTGCCCGCAGCATGTTGAACCCGGGGTCGGTGTACTGCTCGGGCGTGAAACCGAGACGCTGCATGACGTCC
This sequence comes from Acidimicrobiia bacterium, assembly GCA_030066755.1. Taxonomy (GTDB): domain Bacteria; phylum Actinomycetota; class Acidimicrobiia; order Spongiisociales; family UBA5794; genus JASJAX01. The sequence continues at coordinate 827 of JASJAX010000185.1, read as the reverse complement.
TCGCCGAGCGTCCACTGGTTGAACGCAAAGCCGAGTTCGAACACGCCCGGCAGCACCGACTCGATCTTCTGGATGTCGTCGGCGGTGAAGCCCTTCGCGATCAGCGTTGCCGTGTTGATGTGCGGCGCTCGCGTCAGGCTCATTGTGCCCACCACGTAGTCGAGGATTTGCTCGATCGTGGTGTCGCTGTAGCCGAGGCGCTTCAACGCCGGAGCGATCGACTGGTTGGCGATCTTGAAGTAACCGCCACCGGCCAGCTTCTTGAACTTCACCAGCGCAAAATCCGGCTCGACACCCGTCGTGTCGCAGTCCATGAGCAGACCGATGGTTCCGGTCGGAGCCAGCACCGTCGCCTGGGCGTTGCGGTAGCCGTGCTTCTCGCCGAGTTCGACTGCGGTATCCCACGCTTTGCGGGCCTCGGCGAGCATGTCGAGCGGAGCGAAGTCCGGGTCGATGCCCATCGTCTTCGTCGACACCCCGTCGTACTCGTTGATGGGAGCGTTGTACGCGGCTCGCCGGTGGTTGCGCATCACGCGGAGCATCGCGTCGGCGTTCATCTCGTACTTCTTGAACGGCCCGAGCGCCTTCGCCATCTCCGCCGACGTCGCATAGGCATAGCCGGTGAGGATCGCAGTCAAGGCACCGGCGATCGCCCGACCCTCCTCTGAGTCGTAGGCAATACCCATGCGCATCAGCAGCGAGCCGAGGTTGGCGTAGCCGAGGCCGAGGGTGCGGTAGTCGAAGCTGCCCTGGGCGATCTCCTTCGACGGGAAGTGCGCCATCGTCACCGAGATCTCCAGCACCATCGTCCAGATGCGGATGGCGTG
>JASJAX010000037.1 GCA_030066755.1 Acidimicrobiia bacterium | reverse complement strand
GACGCGCCTCGTTCACGCGCAGGTCACGGCCGTCGAGGGAGTAACCGTTCAACTCGCGGATCGCGGTCTCTGCCTCTTCCCGGTTTGGCATTTCAACGAAGCCGAAGCCACGGGACCGACCGGTGTCGCGATCGGTGATGACTGCAGCCCTGTCAACCGTCCCGTGAGCTCCGAAGAGCCCTTCGAGCTCCGCGTTGGTCGTGCGGAACGGGAGGTTTCCGACATAGATGTTCATTCTGGCGAGGTCGCCTTTCTGGAGTATCGATCGGAGGGCGCGCCTGCGGCGGTGCCTCCGATGCGCCGGTCTTCGACCCGGCGCCGGCGCCAGGTTAGCCGCACACAACCGGGCGCTCGGCGTCTCCGGCAGAAACCACCTCCGAGGCGTTGGGTGACTACGGCTGCAGCCCGCAACCTGACTATGTGAGGAAATAGTCCTCGCGGTCGTCGGCGGAGCTGCCGACGGGGGGAATGGGTCGAGTGCGAATCGGCCTGGTTTGCAGATCAAGGACGGACTGCGATGTACAAGGATGTACCGCCGAGCGGCGCTGATGCCGCCAATGAGGATCGTGCGACGCGCGAAACCGGCGGTACCCCACTCCGTCCCGGTCGCCACCTCAAGCTCGTCGAGTCGACGGATACGACCCGCGATACTCCGGCGCACATCGTCACCGGATCGACGAGCTACACGGCGCAGATTCCGCAGCCCGGCTCCGCCGAGACGTGGGATGAGATGGTGCGCCACTCGCTGGCAACCCAGCGATCGATCGAACGACTGCGTGACGCCTTCGAGATCGACTATCGGGGCTGGGCGCCCGGTACCACCCTTGACCTCGCCGTCCTCAATGATCGTGCCGCCCTCGCCATGCTCCGGCAGTTCCTTCGCAAGATGAAGAAGGCGGCGGCAACACCCCCGTCGGTTGCCTACCGATCCGGACAGCAAGTCGTGAAGCAGCCGCCCCGAGCGATTGCCCGCAAGGTCCGTTGCTGGGAGATCCAGACCGGTTACTCCTGGATCCTGCTGCTGCCGACCGGCGAGGTCGCCATCCAGGCACACCCCGACGAGTTCTCCAAGATCGTCACCGACGACGGACGCGACCCGGTCGTCATCGCCGGCATCAACGCCCCCCGTCCCTACGGTCTCTCCGCAGAAGACGTCGCCGCCTTCGTCCTCGACGCCTGCCGGATGGCCGGAGTGGATTGGTAGGGCGGGCCTCCGGCCCGCCGTCGCAAGTCCCAAGTCTCAAGTCACAGGTCGGCACCTTTTGAGACCTGAGACCTGCGACCAGAGACCCATGACATAGGTCTATGCTCCCTCCCCGTGTCTGGATCCCCCTTCCGCAACGTTGCGTTGATCGCGCACGTCGACCATGGCAAGACGACGCTCGTCGACGCCATGCTCGGCGCTACCGGCGTGTTCGCAGCCCACGAAACGCGGGTCGACCGGGTGATGGACTCCAACGACCAGGAACGTGAGCGAGGCATCACGATCCTCGCCAAGGCGGCCTCCGTCGAATGGAAGGGCACGCGCATCAATCTGGTGGACACCCCGGGTCACGCCGACTTCGGAGGCGAGGTGGAGCGGGCACTCACGCTGGTGGACGGGGTCGTGCTCCTGGTCGACGCGTCCGAAGGCCCGATGCCGCAGACTCGCTACGTGCTGTCCAAGGCGCTGGCCCGACACCTCCCGGCCGTCGTCGTGCTCAACAAGGTCGACCGACCCGACGCCCGGCCCGAAGAGGTCGTCGACGAGATCTACGAGCTGTTCTTCGATCTCGAAGCCGGCGATGAGCACATCGAGTTCCCGATCGTCTCGACCATCGCCCGCGAGGGCCGCAGCGCGGTCGGCACCGAGATCCCGGCTGCCGACGCGGGCCTTGGACCGCTTCTCGACACGATTGTCGACACGATCCCTGCCGCCGGCGGGGATCCGGACGCCCCGTTGCAGGCCTTGGTGACCAATCTCGATGCTTCGGACTACCTCGGCCGGCTTGCCATCGGCCGTGTGGTCCAGGGGACGCTGCGCGCCGGCGAGCAAGTGGCGTTGTGCCACAGCAACGAGGAGGAACCGCCGCTCAAACGCCGCCTGACCCAGCTCATGGGGTTCGCCTCACTCGACCGCGTCCAAGTCCAGGAGCGCACGGCCGGCGATCTCTTCGTCGTTGCAGGGTTCCCCGAGGTGGAGATCGGCGACACGTTGGCCGATGTCGACAACCCGCAGCCGTTGGCCCGGCTCGAGGTCGACGAACCCGTGTTGCGCATGACGTTCGGCGTCAACACCTCTCCCCTGTCCGGCAAGGACGGGACCTTGCTGACGTCACGACAGATCCGCGAGCGCCTCGATCGTGAGGTGCTCGGCAACGTGTCCATTCGGATCGGCAACACCTCGTCTCCAGAGATCATCGAGGTCGCGGGACGCGGCGAACTCCAGCTGGCGGTGCTCATCGAGTCGATGCGGCGGGAAGGCTACGAGCTTCAGGTGAGTCGACCCGAGGTCATCATCCGCGAGATGGAGGGCACACCGCACGAGCCGGTCGAACGCGCCGTGGTCGATGTCCCCGACGAGCACGTCGGGACCGTGACTCAGGCGTCTGCTCCCCGGAAGGGCAAGGTCACCGACCTCCGCCCCGGAGACCCGGGCCGCACGATCGTGACCATCGAAGCCCCGGCGCGCGGCTTGATCGGCTTCCGGTCGCTGCTCATGACCGCAACACGTGGCACCGCATTGGTGCACCAGCACCACGCCGGATGGATGCCTTGGGCCGGAGAGCTTCCCCACCGGATCGGGGGCGCGATGACGGCCGACCGCAAGGGAGTTGCCACATCGTTCGCCCTCGACAACCTGCAGAAACGCGGGCAACTCTTCATCAGCCCCGGAGATGAGGTCTACGAGGGCATGATCATCGGAGAGGCCTCGCGGCCCGAGGAGATGACGGTCAACCCGACCAAGGCCAAGCAGCTGACGAACATCCGGACCCACGCCAAGGACGAGGCCGTCAAGCTCGAGCCGCCGCTCGATCTCACCCTCGAGCTCGGGATCGAGTGGATCGCCGACGACGAACTCGTCGAAGTCACCCCGAACGCCATCCGGGTCCGCAAACGCCACCTGACCGAGAGCGACCGCAAGATCGCTGCCAAGCAGGCTCGCTGAGCGAGCCTGCGGTACCTGGGACCTGGGACCGGGTGCCTGGACGCCTCACACGGAGCCGATCACGGATGGTTTACCGGACGGCAAGGGCTGGCGGAATAGGCCCTCGGGAATGGGTGCGCCGATTCGATCGAGGGCGAGGAGCCACGACGGAGACGACCCCAGGGCCCACCGAAGGAACTGCACCGAGGCAAGGCCGGCGCGCCGCGCTCCAGGCCGGACCGGCAGGTCGAGGATCGAGAGAATGCGGGGAGGGAGCGTCACCACCGCCGCCTCGAACAGCACCCGATAGGCCGGACGTACTGGACCCGGCAGCGGAGGCGAGCGAAGGAACGTGATCGCCTCGGCCATTCCCGGTGACCGGCCAAGCTCCGGAAGCTCGTCGACCCACTCGGCGAGCGAGGCCTCGGTATCGGGCAAGGGTGCGGCACCCATGAGGGCGCCAACTCGAGTCTGCTCGGCGACAAAGCGGTCGGCCTCGTTCTGGGTGAGTGGCCGAGCGCCAAAGTGCCGGTAGGCCGCGAGGAACGAGTCCGTCAGCGCGTTGTGCACCCACGCGGCGAGCGGCGCCGCCGACGCCGAATACTCGATCCCGCGATGCGACTCGCCCTGGATCGGCCGATGGGCCCGTCGCACGATGTTGATGGCGCGCTCCACCTCTGGGATCGCACCGTATGCAGTGGCCGTCACGTAGGCCGAGGTCCGGGACAACCGGCCGAGCGGGTCCTCTCGATACCGGGAATGGTCAAAGACGCCGGCAGCGACCTCGGGGTGAGCGGCCTGCACCAGTAGGGCACGGATGCCGCCAACGAACGCGGCGGCGTCCCCGATGACCGGCCACGAGACGGATTGCGGACCAAACAGACCCGGATCGTTGCGATATCGACCCGTGCTGTCCAGTGGGTACGGTGCATGCGCGAAGAGGCCGGTGGTGGCACCGATGATTCGACTACGCAGCGCGTTGAGCGGCATTGCTCCATCTCCGTCCGGTCACAACGTCTACGGACTGCGGCCGGCGACCGGATGCGTCGCCGCAGCGACATTCCTGTTCCATTCACGCTGCGAGCTGCCTACACTCCCTCCTCAATGAACCGGATCGCCACCGCCGCCGCATGTTGTTGCTGTCACAGCGACATCGTGCCGCGCGGGCACAGCGACACCTGACCTCGACGCTTCCAGCGTCCCGACCCGCCACCGGCACTCCGACCGTGGCGGGTTTCTCATTGGTCCCCTCCCGGTCGGCAGCCGCCCACCACGAGAGGAACCCCACCGATGACCAGCGTTCTGAACGATCGAGTCTTGCGAAGCGACCGATCGCTTCAGCGATTCGACGACATCCGTGATCTGCTGCCCGGACCGGACAACCCAACGCCGATGGTGCGCGTCTCGCGGATCCTGCCGGCAACTGGGCTCGACGTCTTCCTCAAGCTCGAATGGCTCAATCCGTTCGGGTCCATCAAGGACCGCGCCGCCGCGTATCTGCTGAGCGGCTTGATCGAACGCGGAGAACTCGGAGACAGGGAACTCGTCGAGGCCTCGTCGGGCAACACCGCCATTGCTCTCGCCGCACTCGCAGCACTCGACGGCGTCAAGCTGACCGTGACCATTCCCGACGGGGTGCCGGAGGAGAAGAAGATCCAGCTCCGGATGCTGGGAGCCGAAGTGTGGCCAACCCCCGACGACCTGTGCCCGGTCGACAACCCGAAGGACGGTGCCATCGCGCTCGCCCGCTCCCTGGCTGCCAGCGACGGCGGCAACCGGTACGTGATGCCCAACCAGTACGAGAACCCGGACAATGTCAAGGCGCACTACGAAACGACCGGACCGGAGATCTGGAACCAGACGGAAGGCAACGTCGAGTACTTCCTTGCGGGGTTCGGCACCACGGGAACGCTGACGGGCACCGGGCGGTACCTGAAGGAACGCAATCCCGACGTCAAGGTCATCGCCATCGAACCGGAGAAGGGGCACCGACTCCCGGGGCTCAAGAGCTTCCAGGAGGCCAAGCAGCCCGGCATCCTCGACTGGGACGTCATTGACGAGGTGATCCGGGTCGACGACGAGCCCGCCTATGCGATGACGAAACGGCTCTACCGCGAAGAAGGCCTCATGGTTGGGCCGTCGACCGGTGCGATCGTCCACGCCGCATCGCTCATCGACGCCGAACGCGGTGTCGCCGTCGGGGTCTCACCCGACTCCGGCCTCAAGTACACCGAGTTCTTCGCTGACGTCCTCGGCGACGAGGGCACTCCACAGATCTGACGACCAACACGAGAAGGAACGAAGTCAATGACCATCGACAACCAGCCGATCGCCGCAACCGACACCCTCGACTGCTCCGGCCTGCTGTGCCCGCTGCCCGTCTACAAGGCCGCGCTCGCACTCGGCAAGCTCGAAGCCGGCGACATCCTCGAGCTCATCACCACGGATCCGGGTGCGTTGGAGGACATTCCTGCAATGGCTCGCCAGCGCGGCGACACGTTGCTCTCAACCGACGACAACGGCACGACCCAGGTGTTCTATCTCGAGAAGGGAGCCGCGTGATGACGGCTGCACCGGAACTCACGGCCGTTGCGGCGCCCGACGGCGCGCCGGAGGCCGTGCCACGTCCCAAGCGGATCGCCCTCGTCGCCTCGAAAGGAACGCTCGACCAGGCCTACCCACCGCTCATCCTCGCCACGACCGCGGCGAGCCTCGGGTGGGACGCCGGTATCTACTTCACGTTCTACGGACTCGACATCCTGCACCAGGATCGATTCGAGAAGCTGAAGGTTGCCTCGCTGGCGAACCCTGCCGGTCCCATCCAGCTGCCGAACATGCTCGGGGCCGTCCCCGGCGCAACTGCCGCAGCAACCAAGGTGATGAAACGCTGGATGAGCGACGCTCGGATGCCCGGGGTCCCCGAGTTCATCGAGATGGCGCAGGGCCTCGGCGTCAAGTTCTTCGCGTGCGCGACGACCATGGGCGTCATGAATGTGGACGAGTCCGACCTGATCCAGGGCTGCGACATCGCCGGCGCTGCTGCGTTCCTCGACTTCGCCGCCGAGGCAGACGTGTCGATGTTTGTGTAGCGGCCGAGGCTTCGACTCGGCCGAGTCGCCAGTCGCCAGTACGCTCGCTGCGCTCGCTTCCAGTCGCCAGTACGAAAAGGTGTTGCCTTCTCAGACCGAACGCGCGAGGTGGCTACTCGCTACTCGCTACTTCCTTGACCAGCGAGACCGATTGCGAGTGCTCTTCGAAGCCCAGTGACTCGTAGAGGCCGAAGGCGCCGGTCGGGCTGGCGGCGTCGACGCCGAGTGTTGCGTGATCGAGTCCGTCGGCGGCAAATGCGCGCATCGACTCGGTGATCAATGCCGACGCAAGACCACGTTTGCGCCAGGCGCGGCGGGTGCCCAGCGTGTCGATCCAGCCTTCACGCATCCCGCGGTGGTCGAAGTCCTCCGGGTACACGCCGTTGAGGCTGTACGAGACGACCCGACCCTCGGCGACGGCCACGAATGACAGGTCCGGCCGGAAGTTCGGTGCCTCGACCCAGTGGGCGAACTCGTCGAGCGAAGGCGGCACCGATCCCCAGTGATCGGTGAAAGCCTCGCGATGCGCTTCGTGCGTCGATGGGACCCAGCGGTTGTCCCAGGGCAGGATCTCAACCTCGTCGGGAAGCGGAACCTCGGGAATCATCCGATCGAGGCGGCGAGTCATGTCAACGAAGTAGCGAACGATCTCGTAGCCCTCGGATTCGAAGGCGCCGATCCGCGACGTCTCGTGGGTCTCGGCGAAGCTGCGAACGATCCGCTCGAGGTCGTCGTCGTATTCGGCGAACCTGCTGCGGGCAACCTGCTCGCCCCATCGGATCGCCGGCCGCTCGCATTCGGCGTGGTCGGCGCGGGCCGCGGTCATCACGATCGCCCGATGCTTCCGGTCCGACCGGGAGCCGGCGAACACCCATGCAGCTGCAACGATCTCGCCATCGGCGGTCACTGCGATCCGGGTGTCCCGCTCGAGCTCCACGTTCGGGTCGTCCATCCAATGCTCGAGTTCGCCTCGCGACGTTCGATACGGGATCGAGAAGTCGCCTTCCCAGCCTCGGTAGAAGGCTTCGAGGCAATCGAGCTCGTCCTTCGTCGAGGCGCGCCACACCACGCCGGGAACGGGATCGGGGTTCATGACCGGGAGTATCGGCCGACACGCCTCCTCATGCCAGCCACGATCACCGACGGAGCGCCTCGACCGCGTTGACGTAGGCGCTGATGGCGTGGGGGTTGAGCCCGATCGACTGGATCCTGCCGAAGTGACGGAGGCGGTAACGCAAGTCGTCCCGTGCGATGTGCCACGCCCCGGCATCTTCGTGGAACGCACCCAGCGCATCGAAGTACATACGGCGACCAACGTGACGAAACCCCTGCGCAAGGAACGGAACGCGTGTGACGAGGTCGATGTGGTTGATCACGTTGAACGTGACCGACTGGAGCAGACGGTCGTACGCCGTCCGGAAATCGGCCAGGCCCGGCCGAGGAGAGCCGTAGAGAAACACTGACTCGACGGGAAGGCCCGCATCGATGGCTCGAGCCGCAGCCAGGACCGCCAACCCCGCCCCGAGGCTGTGGCCGGTCACCACAATCGGCCGACCGGCGGACTCGATACTCGCCTCCACGGCAACCCACACCTCGTTCAGCGCCGCCCGGAACCCTGAGTGGACCCGCCCGCCGAGTTCTCCGACCTGCGGAACGAACTGTGCGTCGCGCGACCAGTCGACAGGGCTACGCGATTCGGTTCCTCGGAAAGCGAGAAAGACATGCTGATCCGAGGCCGCCGTCAGCGCCTGGGTGCTCGGACCATCGAAGAAACGAAAGGCAGCCAGGCCCTCATCGGCAACGGCGGACGCCGCCGCATCTCGTGACCGGTAGGCGTATCGCGACAAACGGACGGTTCGCACCGCCAGGTCCAATGGAAACACGTTCACTCCCCTCGGGTCGACGACATCGCTGTGCTCCCCCATCCGCAGCCCGGTCGATCAACGAGGAACACGGAACACCTCGTGGTCGAATGCATCGGCCCACCGGCCGGCGCTCGTGAGGCTGACGACGAGAGAGCCGATGGCGTCGGCGCTCTTTGCCGCTCGCCCGTTCCCGCCGGCAGCGACGAACAACCGGTCATCGATTCGATCGACAAACGGGAAGTGCGTTGGCGTCCGGGCGTACATGCAGGGCTTGACTGCGGTGGACACGAACTCAATGTCGGGCAAGACCGACTGGAGCGATGTACGCAGGTGTGATTGCCATTCGTCTGCGGCTCCCGCCATCCACTCGTTGACCGCGGCCGATGACCGGAGCTCGACCTCGGGCAGCACCTCGGCACCGAGCTTGATGTACCACCGACCGTCCGGGTACTGCACCGGAGGAACGGCGTACACATCGACGTAGTCACCGTCGCCAATCCGGTGGATCATCGCCGGCATGGTGTGGAGAGCGGCGGCGACATCGGGCGTCACCTCGCCGAGGATGATGGCGGCGGTGATCGGCACGATTGGGAGATGGACGATCGATCGGAGCAGAAAGGCGGTGTAGGCACCTGTGGCCACGATGACCTGGGCGGCGGTGATCTCCTCACCGGCGCGAAGGTGAATGGTGACGTCGTCGTGGCCGCGGGTCAGATGCTCGACGACCCCATCGTCCGTCGTTGCCCCCGCAGCTCGGGCAGCGGCGCGCTGGGCGGCCACCATGCGTCGGGGATCGATGTAGCCCGCCGGTGCCGGCTCGAAGCCAACGGCGTGGTCGTCGGAGAAGCGCCATGGCACGGCCCGCGGGTCGTCTCCGGCTGTGATCTCCTCGAACGCCACGTCGTACTGCTCGGACGACCACGCAAGGTCGTCGAGTCCGCCGGGCCCACGATCCGCCCACAGGACACCGACGGGATGGTGGAACTCACTGCCCGACGCCGCAGCGATGGACGGGTATTCAGCGATCGACCGCGCCGCGAGCTCCGCCCACACGGCTGACGAGTCGAGATGGCGGGTGATCCGCCCCGAGTCGTGGTGGCTCGCAAACGGGCCATCGTGATCGGTTGGATCTGCGGGCTCGCCCGGGCCAATCAGCACGACGTCGAGCCCAGCGAGTGCCGCGTGGCGGGCCGCGGCAGCGCCGATGAGGCCGGCTCCGACGATGGCGATCTCGTGATCGGTCACCGTTTCACCCTACGCCGCCGATGACCAGGGACGTGTCAGATGGCTCACCCGCCGATGATTGACGGGTAGTGCGGCCCGATCGCATCGCGCAAGGCCGTCGCTGCCGAGAGCGGCCGCACCATCACGGTGAAGTCGTTGATTCGTCCGTCGTCGGCGTGACGGACCAGGTCGAGCCCCTCGACGTCCTTGTCGCCGATCCGGGAGCGGAAGACGAGGGCGTGAGTGCCATCGTCGGCAACCAGCTCGTCGGTGTAGCGGAAGTCATCGAAGACGTGCTCGAGCAGCACGCCGAGGAGTCGGGCGACGACCGCCTTGGACCGGAATGGCTCGAACGCGATCGGACTGTGCAGCACGATGTCGTCGTGCAGCATGGCCACCATGGCGTCGTGATCACGCGCTTCGACGGCGGTGCGGAAAGGGTGAAGCGTCATGAATGGAGGCTACCGCGACGTGAGCTGCAGCCTCCCGGGGACCAGGTTCTCCAGCCCCGGGAGGCTCCATCAGTCATCGTCGATTCGAATCGTGACCACGGCCGTGTCACAGAGTCCCCCCAGGTCACATACCTCGTAGGTGAACCGGTCTCGACCGTCATCGTCATATGCCCGATAACGGAACGTGCCATCGCCGTTGTTGATGAGCGTCCCGCGCGTCGGGCCGCTTCCGGGTACGACCGTGACCGACGTCGGATCCAGATCGCCATCGACATCCGAGTCGTTGGAGAGGACCCGAATCGTCTTCCAGCGCCCTTCCTCGACACGGACGGAGTCGTTGCGGGCGATCGGCGCGTCGTTCACCGGATTGATCGTGACGGTCACGACGGCCGTGTCGCAGGCGCCGTCGGTGTCGCAGACCTGGTAAGTGAACGAGTCCGTGCCGTTGAAGTCGTCGTCAGGCTCATACGTGATCGTGCCGTCGGGCTCGACCGTCGCATCGCCGTTGGACGGAGCTGATGTGACCGTCACCGTGCTCGACACCAGTCCCTCGACGTCCTCGTCGTTGGCGAGCACGTCGATCACGACTACGTCGTCCTCGTCGACTTCGACATCATCATCACGCACGACGGGGAGATCGTTGACGGCGTTCACCGTGATCGACACCGTTGCCGTGGCACAAGAAGGCACAGGATCGTCGGCACCGTCACCCGTGTCACACACCTGGTAGACGAATGAGTCCGACCCGTTGAAGTTCACTTCCGGCGTGTAGACCAGAACGTTGTCGACGATGGCCACCGACCCGTGCGACGGTGGGACATCGAGCGAGACCTCGAGCTCCTGCGCTTCGTTGGCCGGACCGGCCGAGTCGTTGGCGGCGGCGTCGATCTCGACCGGCGTGTCTTCGTCGGTCATCGATGCGTCCGCCACCGCCGAGACGGGATCATTGACCGACGTCACCGTCACGGAAACCACTGCCGAGTCGCAGGCTCCGTCGGTATCACACACCTCGTAGGTGAATGAGTCCGTGCCGAACAAGTCGTCGGTCGGCTCGTACGTGATCATGCCGTCCTCATCGACTGCCGCATGGCCGTTGTCCGGCCCGAAGACAACCGTCACGGTGTCAGCCTCCAGGCCCTCTACGTCGGAGTCATTGCCCAAGACGTCGATGTCAACCGAATCATCCTCAACGACGGTTGCGTCGTCATCGACCACCACCGGCAGATCGTTCACGGCGTTGACTGTGATGGTCACGGTGCCGGTGTCGCACAGCTCGCCGTCGCACACTTCGTAGGTGAACGAATCCAATCCGTTGTCGTTCTCATCCGGTGTGTACGTGAAGCTGCCGTCGGCGTTGAGTGCCACCGAGCCGTGATCCGGGTCCGAGGCACTCGAGGCCGCGAGGGCGTCACCGTCGACATCCGTGTCGTTGGCCAGCACCCCTGGGGCGCCGACTACCAACGGCGTGTCCTCATCCGTCGTGTACTCGTCGGCGGCGGCCACCGGGGCATCGTTCACAGCTGCGATCGTGACCGTCACCGTCACCGAATCACACGCGTTCGAGGTATCGCAGACCTCGTAGGTGAACGAATCGGTCCCGTTGAAGTCCGGATCCGGTGTGTACGTGATCGCCCCGGAAGTCGGGTCGACGTTCGCCGACCCGTTGTCCGGCGGATCAGTCACCGAAACACTCTCGGGACCGAGCACGTCGTCTGGATCGGCGACATTGGCGAGCACGTCGAACTCGACCGAGCCATCCTCGTTGGCGGCCAATGCGATGCCGCCGTCGGGATCCTCGGTGATGACCGGAGCGTCGTTCACCGGTGTCACGGTGATCGTCACGGTTGCCGTCGTGCACGACCGCACCGGATCGTCGACACCGTCTCCGGTGTCACAGACCTCATAGACGAACGCATCCTCACCGTTGAAGTTCAGGTCGGGGATGTAGACACCGGTGTCGAGGTTGAACGCACCATCCGTCGGCGGCGTGACGATCGTGACCTCGAGGCCCTGCGCTTCGTTGTCGGGACCGGCCGAGTCGTTGCCCAGGATGTCGATCTGCACGGGCGTGTCTTCGTCCGTCGTGGCCGCGTCGTCGCCGGCACTGACCGGATCGTTCACCGAGGTCACTTCGAGCGTCACCGTGGCCGTTGCACACAGCACGGTGCTGTCATCCGCACCGTCACCTCGGTCGCACACCTCGTACTCGAACGAATCCGAGCCGAACTCGTTCGCAGCCGGTGTGTACGTGAACGCACCGCCGAGATTGGTCACGACGCCGATGCTCGGACTCGAGACCACTCGGTAGTCCAGAGTCGGCAGCTCACCTTCGGGGCCGGCCGAATCGTTGACCGACACGTCGACGACAAGCTCCGTGTCCTCCAGCGTCGATGCCGCTTCGCCCTCGGCCGTCACGGGATCATTGACCGACGTGACCGTGAGGACGACGGTGCCGGTGTCGCACAAGCCAGCGGCGTCGCACACGTCGTAGGTGAACGAATCCGATCCGAAGAAGTTGACATTCGGTGTATACGTGAAACTCCCGTCGGAGTTGAGGACTATCGATCCATCGGACGGGCTGACGGTGATCGATGCCTCCAAGGACACGTCGTCCACATCCGAGTCATTTGCCAGGACACCGGGCGCCGGCACCGACAACACCGTGTCCTCCACCGCGACGTATGTGTCGGCGATCGCCACCGGCGCATCGTTCACCGGGTTCACGGTGACCGTCACCGTCGCCGTGTCGCATGCGGGAGAGAAATCGCAGACCAGGTACTGGAAGGTGTCCGTCCCGAAGAAGTCCGGGTCCGGTGTGTAGGTGATGAGACCTGTACCCAGATCGTACGTCGCCGTTCCGTTGGCGGGACCCGGATCCACGACCGTGACGCTGTCGGGGTCGAGATCCTGCGGACCATCGGGATCGGTTGCATTGGCAAACACGTCGATCGTGACGGTTCCATCCTCATCAACGGTGATGTCGAGCTCGTCGTCGGGATCGTCGGTGACGTCCGGAGGGTCATTCACCGGATCGACCGTGACGAAGACGGTCGCCGTGTCGGATGCACCGCCAGCGTCGAACACCGTGTACTGGAACGAGTCGGGTCCGTTGTAGTCCGGGTCCGGCGTGTACGTCACCGTGCCGTCACCGTTGGCGGCCGCAGCCCCATTCGCCGGCTCGCCGACGATCGCCACGCTGGCTGGATCGAGGTTGTCGTTGATGTCGGTGTCGTTGGCCACCACGTCGACCACGATGGCCTCGTCCTCATCGGTGACGACAGCGTCGTCGTTGGCGACCGGTGGCGTGTTGATGATCGAGAACGTGTGCGACACCGGTGTCGAGACATTGAGGGCGCGGTCGGTAGCGCTGACTTCGAAGCGGTACTCGCCCGCCTCAGCCGTTGGGAGTTGCTCGCCCGAGTCGAAGGAATCGACGAATACGCCGTTGCGGAAGAGATCCCCGTCGCAACTCGCCACACCGCTCAGGTTGTCCGTGCACGAGTACAGCGTGAAGACCGTGTCGCCGGCATCGAACGTCGCTCCGTCCGGCGGCAGTTCGAGCAGAATCTGCGGCGGACTGGTGTCCGTCGGACCGGGATTCCCTCCGCCGGGAACGATCCCGAGCTTCGTCTTGAACAGCTGGTAGCTGCAGTTGCCGACGGTGTCGCACGCCTGGACGAAGAACTCGTGATCGACGAACTGGTTCTCTACCGAGCCGGCAGCTTTCCATGTACCAGAACCGGCGTCGAAGACGAGCTCGAGCCGCTGGAAGACCTTGTCCGTCTCATCCGCCCGGCTGTAGAGCACGTTGACCCGACGCACCGACGACTCCTGATCGCTGGCGAGCACCTCGAACTGGATGCTGCCTCCCACCATTTCACCGGTGGCCCGCTCGATGGCCGGAGCCACGAAGTCGGTGAGCGCCGGCGTGTCATCGGCCCAGAAGATCTGCACGGCGAACTCATCGAAAACGGTTGCCTCCGGCGCTTCGCCCGAGTCCTTGGTCAGCCACCACGGCATGATCACGAGCCGCTGCTTCGTCTCACCGCCCTCCGTGTAGGTCACGAGGTTGAGCGGTGCGCTCGGGAAGCCGTCGTCGTCGAGTTCCCATTCGCCCTCGTCCGTGCTGAGGTCCGTCACCGCCTTGACGACCACCGGATCGAAGTCCGGGATCTCGGTCGCTTCGAGGGACACGAGAATGGCACCGGTGGCGCGCTTGCCCGGCTGGCTCAGCTCGATCTCAGCACGAGGAGTGACGGGCGTGTTCGGTGTCGCCTGAGGAGTTGGATTCGGCACCCCGGGATCGACCAGCGTCGTTTGCTCACCCACACCGGGTTGCACCGTGCCGCCGTTGACCACGTAGAAGTCACCCGCCGGTGAGCCGGAGTTCAGCTCATACGTCGGTGTGATCGTGAGCGAGACCGACTCGAGACCGGTCGCGTCCGGCTGGAGCTCAAAGACCTCGACATCCGGCAGCGGTGCACCGGACGAAGGCAACGAGTAGAACGGCAAGCCGTACAGGGTGAACTCGCCCATGACCTTGTCGTCGTAGACCCCGTACACGCCCGAGCGAGCGAAATACTCCTGTTTGGCATCCGTCAGCGCCTGCCCCAACGTGCGTGTGCCGTCGAGCTTGTCGACGAACAACAGGTGCTGCAGCTCGGTGGCGGCGATCACGTCGGGATGTCCATAGGCGAACCCATTGCTGGCGACCGTGCCGGCAACGCCGGCCCGCGCGAGGGTCTGAGCCCAGTCGGCGCTGCCCGGTCCGTTACCGACGACGACGTCGGACCAGTTGACGCCCGCGTTGCAGCCGACCGTGAGGAACACGCTGCCGGCGAGGCGACCGGCACCCGTGTCGGCGATCCCAAACTGCGTGATCAGATCGGCGGTCGTATAGAGATCGCCGCCCTGAAACTCGGCGGGGTTCTCCGTCAGCAAAGACGAGAAGGCCGGCAGCAACTGGTAGTGGTTGTAGTGGGCATGGAACGATCCGAGAACCGGCACCCGATCGTCGTCGAGGAACGGTCCGTAGGCGTCGTCGAGGAGTTCTGCGAAGTCCGAGCGGTCCCACAGGTCCGCCGGGAAGGGCTCGAAGGGCGTCGACTGGGTGATGGCATCGAACTGCGCCACCGTGGCCTCACCGAGATCCTCGAGGAAGTCGTACGCGGCGACCGCTCCGGTCGTGAGATCCAGCTGTCCGTCGAACTGGACGTAGTTGTCGAATGCCCGCGCGATCTCGGACGGAGTCTCGACGACACGTCCACACGCAAGGTCGGGCACATACAGCTCGCCGTTCAACCACCCCGCGATCGGATCTCGATCGCAGTAGGGGTTGTCCGACAGGAAGTGCCGGGTCTCGAAGGCCGCTCGTAGTGGCGTCAGCTCGGGGATCGCACCGGCGTACGACTGCTGGTTGCCGGTCGTCGTGAGGTCGTCGATTCGAGCGAACGGGATGATCTCATCACCACCGACGATCGTGATGTGGTCCACCCCCGTGCCATCGGTGTCGAATGCACCGATCGAGTAGAGGTGCCCTGTGATGGCCGACACGACATCATTGGCCGCGTCGGGATCGCACGGATTGGCATCCCAGGCGGCGTACGCCGCCAGCCCGTCGAGATAGACCACCTGGGCGTGCAGGCCATCTGGCCCGGCGTCGCCACCGCCGTTGTCGCTGTTGAGGTAGGTGACGAGGTCTGCGAGGTCACCCATCATTGTGCCGACCGTGCCTGGGCCGAACGTATCGACGAGCCGCGCCTCGTTGACGAGGAAGATCGTGTTGACCCCGGACTGGAGTGCAGCGGTCAGTTCGCCTGCCGGTGCGCTCATGAAACCGTGCGCGTTGCACGCCGTCGTCTGGATCTCCCCGACCGCCCTGGCGCGCAGGATGTACGGCAAGTCAATTGGTTCACCGTTCGCCGAGGCAACCTGGAGGACGTAGCCGTCTGCGGCACCGCCGTCGCCCGCCTCGAACTCGACCAGCTCGGTCGCATCGTCTCGGCCGGCCGAGTAGTCGGCGAGGTTTTGCAGGTTGGCGTCTGCTTCCCTGACGTCGGGATCGGGCAGCTGATTCGGCTGACCCTGGGCAGATCGGAATCCGGTCCCGTTTCCGAGACTCTGTCCGTTGTCGTAGTACGGAGCACCCTGCAGCGCCGCTCGGTTCTCCGAGTTGGGCACGCCCGATGCGTCTTGCAGGTCGGCGACCGGGCGATACGCAAACAGATCCTGGTCGGCGTCGACACTCATCAACACCTGAATCTGGTCACCCTCGTCGATACCCGCCGCGGGAATCTGCCAGTAGTCCACATCGCCGGTGCTACCGGTGAACGACAGGTTGATCTCGCCGGCGAGGAGTGACGTTGCAGTGCCGGGTGTGTCATCGCCTCCGTTGACGAGTTCGCCGAAGTCGACGATCTCGACGAGAGCACCGCCCGACACGGTTGCCGAGTC
Organism: Acidimicrobiia bacterium; assembly: GCA_030066755.1. Lineage (GTDB taxonomy): Bacteria > Actinomycetota > Acidimicrobiia > Spongiisociales > UBA5794 > JASJAX01. The sequence continues at coordinate 21,847 of JASJAX010000037.1, read as the reverse complement.
CACTCCGATGTCGACCGTGGCGTCGGCCGTGTACTCACCAAGGCTGAAGCCGGGCCAGGCGTCCAGCATGATCGTGTGGGCGCCGACGTCGGCAGGCGCCTCGAGCCGCACCGAACTCCCGTCCTCGTTCGGCGTGATGATCGGGCTCAGCAACTGACTCGAGCCGTCTCCGGTGTACTCCCACGTCGTCTCATCCGAGGGCACATCGGCGTACTTGAAGCCCGCGGGCAGATCGATGTCGACAACGGCCGGCACCGGCCCGCTGTTCAGCACATCGAACTGCAGGGTGTAGGTGACTCTGACCTGGTCACCGCGTGGAGGCAGGTCCCGAGTCTCGATGTCGAAGAAGTAGTCCTCGATCGGGAATCCGGCTCCCTCGAGGATCGCGACGAGGAGTTGGCCCATCGTCAACTCGTCCTCCACCTCGGCGGTGAAGTCACGGAAGAGCTCGAGGAGCGGCGTCCCATCGGGGACGTTGCAGGTCCCACCGCACACAATGGTCTCGCCGTCGATGGAGAGCGCCGCCCCACCGTCGGGGGCTGTTCCGATGTAGATCGAGTTGAGCAGCGAGGTGCTCTCGAGCACGTCGATGCTGTTGAGCAGCGAGATCGAGTTGAGCAACGAGATGCTGTTCAACAACGAGATCGAGTTCAACAGGGAGATGCTGTTCAGCAACGAGATCGAGTTCAGCAACGAGGCGTCGTTGAGCGCCTGCCCAGCGGCGTCGATTGAGTTCAGCAGCGACACGGACTCCAGGTCGACATCGGCACCGTTGACCTCGAGCGTCGGTAGCGACACGAAGTCGGAGAGCGCCGTCCCCTTGACGCTGCTCGGGTCCGTCGGGTCGATCCCGAAACGGGCGCAGCCGGCATCGCCCTCACCGAGGATCTCGCACCACAGTTGGAGGTTCTCCTGCTCCCAGGACAGGTTGTTCCCCGGGTCACGAGAGTCGATCAGCGGGTTCTCGACGAAATAGGCGTCCGGCGGGATCGAGCTCAGCGGCGCCGCCCCGAGCAGCAGGCCGAGCACCGAGAGGTCACCGAGTCCGGTCTGACTGAGATCGATGTCGTCGAGGGTCAACTCCGAGACACCGACCGGGTTCTGCTCGAACAGATCACCGAGACTCCAACCCTGAATCGGGACGTCCTCACCGACGATCTCCTGCCAGCCGTCGATCTGCCCGTCGCCGTCGATGTCCACCTGGACCTGCTCGAGCTTGATCGAGTTGAGCAGGGAGATGCTGTTCAACAGCGATATCGAATTGAGCAGCGAGATCGAGTTCAGCAGGGAGATGCTGTTCAGGAGTGAGATCGAATTCAGCAGCGAGACGCTCTCGACGCCGCCGATCGAGTTCAGCAACGAAGCCTCGGACAGCGAGATGTCACCGCCGGCCGTGGCTGCGTCGAGCAGGCGGTCGACCGGAATGTCGGCCAGGCGGAGTTTGGTGATGCCCGGTGGAGAATCGACGCCGGGGGTAGCCGGATCATCTGCGAGCCGGTTGCTCGTCGCCGTCAACGACACGTTGGCCAATTCCGGTACGGCAAGCGGTTCGACAGCGCCGACGTCACACGCACCGTTGACGGGTTGCGGCCTCGCCACCCCTCGTTGATCCACGTCCAGGCACCCGGCACCGTTCGCCGGCACGACGTCGAGGAGGGGGCTGCCGAAGAGCGGGAGATGCGTTTCGGTCGCTCCACCGTTGTCCTCGAGCGGGCCGAGGAGCGGATCGATCGCCTGTCCGGGCGGTGCCACGAGGTCGGTTGGGTCGAATCCCGAGCATCCGAGACCCGAGGAACCGATGACGTTGTAGCCGTCGCTGTGGAACTTCCCTTGACAGTCTTTGCTCGACGACGACTGGTTCCCGGCGATGACGGTGGCGTGGATGTTCACCGTTCCTTTTCGCCGACGGACGCCTGCCGCGGCGTTCTTCGCGGTGTTGTCGGTGACCGTCACCGAGTCGAGCGCCAAGGAACCGCCCTCGACCAGGGCACCGCCCCCACCTTCGGAACCCTTGGCCTCGTTGCCACTGATCGTCGAGTTGACGAGATCGACCGAGCTCCACTTGACGTGGACACCGCCCCCACCGCCCTTGGCGGTGTTCCCTGAGATCGTCGATCCAAAGATCGTCGCGGTAGACGAGTCGACGGCCACGCCACCGCCGTCGCGACGGCTCTTCGTGACGGTGTTGTTGCGGATCGCACTGTCGACGATCGTGACGTTCGCGCCGCGCTTTGCGTAGAGTCCCCCGCCTTCGTAGCGACTCGTGTTGTCCTCGATCGTGACTCGGTTGAACGTCGCCGTCGCCGAGTCGACTCGAACGCCGCCACCATTGCCGGTGTGGTCACCGCCGCGGATCACGACATCGGACACAATCACCTCGGCACGGGGGCCAGGGTCATCGTCGTCATCGTCGTCGTCGTACGGAGACTCGATTTCGAGGACCGGACCGTGGCCGGCGGCGCCGATCAGCGCCGGACGAATGCCGGGGGCGCCGACGATCGTCACGTCGAAGTCAACGGTCACGTTGGTAGCCGGTAGATCTGACCGCACTTCGATCGTCCCGCCGTTGGCCACGGCGTGGAGCGCCGAACTGAGGGTGGTGTGATCACAGGCCCCGTCGGAGCAAACGGAGACCGTTGACTGGGCTTGCGCAGCCGACCTTGGAAGCGGAACCAGGGTGGCGACGACCACCGCCAGCACGGTCAATGCAATGAACTGCGCGCGCGGCACGCGTCCGACAGCCTTCCCAGACGTCATAGCTCTCCCTCTGCCCCTCAGCCCAGGTCCCCTGGGCACGCGCACGCCGCCCTGCGGCGCTGCCACAAGCGTAGCGATCGAGTTCACTGGTTTGCCGAGGTCGGCCGCCACAACCTCACAACGGGCCACGTCGCTACGCTGGCGGTATACGAGGGAGAGCATCCGATTTGGGCGCCGAAACCACAGATCGACACGCGCCGTTCGTCCCCGTCATCGTGCGCACCTGGGGTGTGGACGAGCGGCATCGCAGAGTCGACGGCTCGCTGGTCTTCATCGACGTGTCCGGGTTCACGGCACTGTCGGAACGACTCGCCCAGAAGGGCCGGATCGGCGCCGAGGAAGTCGCCGGGGTCCTCAACTCGACCTTCACCGAACTGCTGACGATCGCCAGCTCACTCGGGGGTGACCTACTCAAGTTCGGCGGCGATGCGCTCCTCCTGCTGTTCACGGGTCCGGACCACCCAACGCGAGCCGCCAACGCCGCTCACTCCATGCGGAGCAGACTGCGCACGGTCGGGCACGTGGACACCCCGGCCGGCAAGGTCCGGCTTGGCATGTCCGTTGGTGTTCACTCCGGCGACGTCGATCTCTTCGTCGTCGGTGACCTGCATCGCGAACTGATCGTCACCGGTCCCGCAGCGAGCACCGTCGTCGAGATGGAGAGCACGGCCGAGAGCGGTGAAGTCCTGCTGAGTGCGGGTACCGCAGCGGCCCTGGAGGACCGAGTCCTCGGCGACACGAAGGGCAAGGGCCGCCTGCTCGCACGCTCCCCGCACATCGATGCTGTGGCGATGGACGCCCGGTCGGCTACGGGTTCGGCAGAGCGGTTCGTCCCCATCGGCCTGCGGAACGTCGTTGCAACGCCCGCGGGTGACGGAGAGCACCGGATCATCACCGTCGGGTTCATCCACTTCACGGGCGCCGACTCGATCCTCAACAGCGGTGGCCCCGAAGCGTTGTGGGGGCAACTCAACGGACTCGTCACGACGACGCAGCGGGCAGCTGCCGATTTCGGCGTTGCCTTCCTTGCCACGGACATCGACGGCGACGGCGGCAAGCTCATCCTCACGGCTGGGGCACCGATGACCACCGGCTCGGATGAAGAGCAGATGCTGCGTGCCACCCGGACGATCCTGGACACCCACGAGGGTCTGCCCATCCAGATCGGCGTCAACCGCGGGCCCGCTTTCGCCGGTGACGTCGGAGCACCGTTCCGCCGCACGTATACGGTGATCGGCGATGCCGTGAACCTCTCAGCCCGAGTGATGGCGCGCGCCGATCACGGCGAGTTGCTCGCCACCCAACCGGTGCTCGACAACTCCGCAGCGTTGTTCGACCTCCGCGAACTCGAGCCGTTCATGGTGAAGGGGAAGAGTCAGCCGGTGCACGCCTGGGCCGTCGGGGGGATGAGCGGAAGGCGCTCCGCCCCGTCGACGGACGAGCTCCCGTTCATCGGCCGCGACTCCGACCTCGACCGAGCGAGCAATGCACTCCACAATCACGACGTCGGCTTGATCGACGTCGTCGGTGCACCCGGAATCGGCAAGTCCCGATTCGTGCGGGCTCTGCGACGCCTCAACGAGACGGTGGCGTGGCACTTCGCTGCATCGGAGCGATTCGAGGCATCCAATCCATACTTCCCGTTCCAGCGACTGCTCCGGGAGGTCCTCGGTATCGATGTTCGGGAGGACCGAAACGCCGCCGGCCGCGCATTGGCCGTCAGGGCGACTGCGGCCGACGAATCGCTCATCCCTTGGATCCCCCTGCTCGCCACCGTGCTGGACGTACCGTCCGATCCCACGCCGGAAGTCGACCGCCTCGAACCTCGGTTCCGCAAATCGCGCACCCACGAGATGGTGGTGCGCCTCCTCGATGCCACGCTCACGAGTCCCACTGCGCTGATCATCGAGGATGCTCACTGGCTCGACGACGCCTCCCGCGACTTGACGGAGCATCTCGCGACCGCAGCCCGCAGCAAGCTGTGGACGTTCATCACGGTGCGCCAACCGACCGACGCCACGATTGACGCGGCCAACCGCGTTGAGATCGCACTCGGACCTCTCCCAGACGAGGCGAGCATTGCGCTCGCCACCCGTGCCCTCGAGGACCACCCGTTACTCGATCGTGAACTGGAACGCTTGGTCGAACGATCGGGCGGCAACCCGCTCTTCCTCATCGAGCTCGTGTCGACGGCGACCACAGAGGGAGCCGACCTGCCCGACTCCGTCGAGGGACTCGTGATGACCCGCATCGATCGGCTCGAACCGGCGCAGCGACAGATGCTGCGATACGCCTCGGTGGTGGGTGCGAGCTTCGATCTGACCCTGCTGTGCGCTGCGGTCAGCGACCTCCTCCCGGAAGCTGGGAGCCCCGAGGCGTGGAAGGCGCTTCACGAGTTCGTCGTGCCGCGCAGCTCCGGGCACTACCGGTTCCGCCAGGAGGTCTTCCACGACGTCGCCTACTCGGGTCTGCCATATCGGACGCGACGCATGCTGCACGAACGGATCGGGTCGGCGATCGAGAGCCGAGTGAGCAATGCCGAAGACGTAGCGGCGCGGCTTGCGTTCCACTTCTCTCGGGCTCAGGTTCACGACAAGACGTGGAGATACGCGCGCCTCGCAGGCGACCGATTGCGGGTGCAGCTCGTCCCCCACGAGGCGGCCGACAACTACAAGGTGGCGCTGGCGTCGGCCCGACCGGCCGGAATCCCCGACCAGGAGATTCGCGTTGTTGCAGAGTGCTTCGGCGACATGTCGGAGCTCGCCGGCCTCTACGACCAGGCGAACGAAGGGTTTGGCGATGCTCGCCGATTGCTCGAGGAGATCGACGACACGACCGGATCGGCCCGCCTGATGCGCAAGCAGGGAATGCTGCGCGAGAAGGGTGGTAACTACTCGCAGGCACTTCGGTGGTTCAGCCGGGGGCTGCGCCGCCTGGACGAGTTCGACGGCGAGGACGAGCTCGCTGAGGAAGCGGAGATCTCGAACGCCTACGCCGGTGTCCTCGCCCGGCAGGCCAAGTATGCAAAGGCCATCGGTTGGTGTGAACGAGCGTTGGATTCCGCCGGAGGGCCACGTGAGGCGTCACAACGAGCTCACGCACTGAAGTTGCTCGGTCTGGCGCATCGCCAACAGGGGCACATCACGGAGGGCGCCGATTACACCGAGCAATCACTCGAGGCGTACCGGGAACTCGGCGACCTCGTCGGGCAAGCCGATGCCCTCAACAACCTCGGAGGCGATGCCTACTACCAACAGGACTGGAAACGGGCCGCCGATCTCTGGGAGCAGTCGACCGAAGCACGGCAGAAGGTCGGTGACGTCGTCGGGGCGGCGATGGCTGCGCACAACATCGCCGTCATCCGATCCGATCAGGGCCGGTGGGACGAGGCCGACGAGCTGTTCCACCGTGTGCGGCGAGTGCTGCGTGCCGCGGGCTACTCACTCGGCGTGGCGGTCGTGACGAGCAACATGGGGAGGGTCGCCTCCCGCGACGGCCGGCACGCCGAGGCCGAGGATCTCCTCAGTCGAGCGGAGGAACGCCTCACCGACATGGGCGCGGATTTCTTCAGCCTGGAGGCCAAGCTTCGAATCGCTGAACTGCACGTGTTCTGCGGCGCAACGGATCTCGCTCAGGCGGCTCTCGATGACTCCGCTGAGCTCGTCGAACGGGTTGGCACCGATCACATCCGAACCTGGCGTGAACGTCTCGCCGGCTACGTGCTTCTCCAACGAGGCGGGTTCGACGAAGCCGCCGCTCGATTCGAATCGGGCCGTGTCACGGCGACCGCAGCGGACGCGCAGCACGAACTCGGGCTCACCCTCACGGCACTCGCTCGGCTCGCAGAGGTGCGGGGCGAAGACGCGGCGCCGCTCCTCGCAGCTGCTCGAGAGATCTTCGATCGGCTCGGTGTGGTCAAGACGCCGGATGTACCGCTTCCGACGCGCCTCGCTTGAGGTCCACCGTCACACCGGTGCAAATACCGACCGGCCCTCGGCTTCGATCATCCCCTTCGCGTACGTGTACCCGGATTCGATGATGCTCTCGTACGCACCGAACTCGAGGAGCGCAAAGCCTTCCAACGGCGGCCGGAGCGTCACGTCGGCAGTGTCGTGGCGATCACCACTCGCCAGCTCCGTCGAGCGGATCAGGAGATCGATCATTCGTGGGAGATCCATCCGCTCTTTGGCCGGGTTCATCCGTCGCAGCAGCGGTTGCCATCCTGAGGCCTCGCCACCGGCGCTCAGATCTCCTGCGGGGAGATTGGAACGCGTCCGCAGGTCGATGGCGACGACCTTGCCGCCGTCGAGCCGCGACCGCATCTCTGCGACCGGGAGGTTGTCCATGATCCCCCCATCGACCAGTACGTGCCCTTCAGCCGATCGCACCGGGGGAAAGATGCCGGGAATCGCAACACTCGCACGAACCGCGTGTGCGATGGAGCCTCGATCGTGAACCCGGAGACGGCCGGCCGTCAGATCGCTCGACACGCAGAAGAACTCCCTCGGCAAGTCCTCGATGCATCGGTCGCCGAAGGTCTCGTTGATCGAGTTGGTGAGGGTGTGGCCCTTCGCCAACGACATGTACGGGAAGGTCACATCGAGCAGGGTCCCCACATCAACGGTTCCCCGGACCATCTCTCCGGTGATTCGGTCGACTGACCAGCCGGCAGCGAGTTGAGCCGCCAGCGACGCTCCAAAGCTGGCACCTCCCCAGACATCGAAGTCGAGTCCGGCCTCGCGGAACGCCGCGACAACACCGAGGTGAGCAAAGCCCCTCGCCCCTCCGCCGCTGAGGACCAGCCCGATTCCGCGCCCGGTGAGGCGCCGTGCCAGGCGACGCACCGATTCCGGTTGGGCAGGATCGACGTGATGATGACGACGCACGGGACGGCCGACGAGCCACGCCGATGCAGGTGCGGTTTCGCCACTCGCCTCGTCGATCACGAGCTCGATGGGTGCGCGCGGCTCATCCTCACCGAACAACAGCGACCGCTCCACGTCACCGAGCTCGAGAGTTCGCCCGGATACGAGGAGCAGAATCCGATCGGCCTGCCGAATCGCTCGTGCGGACCAGTTGGTCGGACCGCCGTCCGCGACCAGGATCATCAGGGCCCCGTCGACTTCGAGGTCGTGGAGATAGCCTCCGAGGTTTCGGCCGTCAGTTGAGCCCGGCGCCGCGTCGGCCACACCCGCGCCCAGGTTCCTCTCGATTCGTGCCCGGTCGACGACCTCGACTCGACGATCACCGAACTCCTTGGCGAGTGCCTGCGCAAACGTCTCGGCATCGACCGAAGACATCGCCGGCACCACGACAAACGTCCGCAACGCCGCCCGTCGATCACCGGAGCGGTTCGCCGACTCGAGCCGGCTCACCAGGAGCTGCGACATCGCCAGCAACGCCGGTGCATCGGCGACGATGAAGTCATAGAAGCGTTGCCGAGGGAGGCGAAGCAACGTCGTGTCGCGAATCGCCACAACCGTCGCTGAGCGCGGGAGATCGCTGAACACCGACATCTCGCCGACGACCTCGCCCGGACCGATCTCCCCAACGATGGTGACGCCACCGTCGACGCGCGCGACCGTCGCCGAGAGCCGACCCGTCAGCACGAGATACACGTCCCCTGGGGCGTCGCCCTCAGTGATCAGGGTCTCTCCGGCGCGGAGCGCAACCGGGTCGGCCAACCCTGCCAGAGTTTCGAGCTGCGCCTCGGCGAGCTCTGCGAACAGCGGATGCTCGCCCAGCGCGCGCTGCGCCTGAGCGGCGTTGACGTAGTCCGTCACCGTGATACCGCTGCCAACTCGGCAACCAGCCCGCCCCCGTGATCGAGTCTCACAGCGGGATAGCCATACCTTCGTAGGCTGCGTCGAGGTGGGCGAAGCTGCGCCTCGCGTCCTCCACGATCGCGTCGACGGCATCATCGCTGTGCGATGGGTCGTGGCTGATGAGCACCATCCGACCCACCCCGGTTGCCTGGGCGGCTTCGACAGCGTGCGTCCACGTGCTGTGACCCCAGCCCTCGTAGTGGAGCTCGTACTCGCCGTCGGTGTACTGCGCATCGTGGATCAGCACATCGGCGCCCTGCCCGAGGACGGACAGCGCCTCGTCGAACTCGGGATCGCCGGCCTCATGGTCGGTGGCAACCACAATGGAGGAGTTCGGTCCATCGATTCGGTATGCGGTGACACCCTGCGGATGGTTCAGCCGGGTCCACGAGACGGTGAGATCCCCGACCCGTATGGGATCGCCGTTCAGAGCGACGTACTCCTTCTCCGCTGCCGTGTCGGCAAGCGCGACCGGGAACCAGGGAGGCCGGAACGTCCCGGCGATGAGCTCCTCGACTCCCATCCCTTCCCAGCCGTAGCCGTGAAACGTGAAGCGGTTGGATGCGTCGTAGATCGGCAAGAAGAACGGCAGACCCTGGAGATGGTCCCAGTGGTAGTGGGTGAGGAAGACGTCGAACACATAACCGTCGCTACGGGGCGGCAGATCAGCCTGGAGATTCCTGAGACCGGTGCCGAGGTCCAGGATCAGCACCCGACCCGCGCCATCGTCGACGGACATACAGATCGTGTGGCCGCCGTAGCGCGCCGTGTCCGTGCCGCCCGTGGGCGTCGAGCCGCGCACGCCGTGGATGACGAGCCTCGGACCCCCGGCCTCTGTGTGTGATCCCTCCATACGCAGAGGGGGACGCTACACGACCGCCCTCGCCAATGCGCCGAGCCCCACGCTGGGCTGCATGAAAGAGTTGCTTCGATCTGGGTATTGTCCTGGCCGCAAGACCCACCGACCCACGGGACCCGAATGCGACGCCGAACGTATCTCCGCCCGCCCGAGCTCCGCACCGCGCAGTCAGACGAAGAACGCTCGGCTACTTGGCTGGAACTCTTCTACGACCTCGTGTTCGTCGTTGCGGTGGCGAACCTGGGCCACCGGCTCCTCGTCGAGACGACCTGGGAGACCGTGTTCGGCTACGTGGGGCTCTTCATTCCGCTGTGGTGGGCATGGGCGTCGTACACGTTCTACGCCGATCGGTACGACACGAATGATCTCGGGCAGCGGGTCCTCGCCGTGATCCAGATGATTGCCATTGCGATCATGGCGGTCAGCATCTCCGGCGACAAAGGTGACTCGACCCGGGCCTTTGCCGTCGCCAACGTCATGGCGTGGCTCCCGCTCATCGGGATGTACATCCGAGCCCGGCGTCACGTCGAAGGCACCCGCGACCTCGTGACCGGGTACATCAGGGGCTTCTCGATCGCCACCGCCATCTGGGCCATCTCGATCTTCGTCGAGCCGCCGCTGCGTTACATCCTCTGGGCCATTGGGCAGATCATCTCGATGTACACGCCGTACTACTACCGCAAGATCCAGGCCAAGGTCCCGCTCGATGCATCGCATCTCCCGGAGCGGTTCGGGCTGTTCACGATCCTCGTCCTCGGCGAGTCGATCGCAGCGACGGTCGCCGGCCTTGCTCACGAGGGATGGGAAACCTCGCCGACATTCGTCGCGATCCTCGGCGTGATCATCGCGTCCAGCCTGTGGTGGCTCTACTTCGACAATCTCGACGGCAAAGTGGTGCGCCGGCGGCCGGAGCAGGCCAGGACGTGGAAGCCAACAGTGTGGCTGTTCTCCCATCTGCCCTTAGCGATCTCGCTGGTGGCCGCAGGTATCGGCACGGAGTTCCTCATCGAGCACACGAGCGAGGAATTGCCGTCGGCCGAGCGGTGGCTCGTGCTCGGTGGAACCGCCGCTGCACTGGGTGCGATGGCGCTCCTCCACATCGCGACGGTGAGCGACAACCCGCTTCGGCGAGATACGGTCAGGGCGCGGGTCCGCCTGGTGAGCGCCGGCGTGCTGCTGCTGATCGCGTTCGTCTCCGGCGGCCTCACGTCGGTGCCCATTGCGATCCTGGTCGCCGCGGTGCTGATCGCTCAGGTGGCGGCCGATGTCGTCATTCAGGATCGAGCCGCCCGCGAAGAGGCGACGCGAGCCACGGTCGAGCCGGCGGATGCCGCAGCAGATGCGGAGCTCGGCGAGACCGGCGCACCCGGAGAGGCAGACACGACCGAGTCGGAACGGGTCGAGGCTGAGCTCGATACGGCGGCGCGTGGGGTTGCCGTTGAAACCCCGATGGGGAGCGAGCTACCCGACTCAGACGACAAGACTGACGACCTCGACGACTCCGGCGGTCAATAGGCCTGCAACGAAGACGACGAAGGCGTACCGAAGAAACCGGTACTTGTCCTTCTCGAGGTATACGCCCATCTCGTAGATGTCCTTGACCCGGGCGTCGGCGAGCTTCCGATTGTCCTCGAGGAGCGGTGCCATTTCCTCCATGTAGCGCTCGAGACTGAGTGACACGAAGTGGCCGAAGAAGAGCAGGTTGAACCCCTTCGGCAGCTCCTTGCCGATGTGGTGTTTGGGCCGAACTTTCGGCAGCGCAGCGAGGACGGCCATGACGAGCGCAACCGCCATGAAGCCGCTCAGCACGAGGAGGCTCGGGCGGATCTCTTCGACTGAGAATCCGACGGCGACCGAAAGAACGATCGATGCGGCCGTGATCACGATGCTCGCTTTGAGGTCTGCCATCGCACTGAGTTGCACATGGTGCGCCTGGACGCTCCCCAGCATGAAGGCGGTCGGGAGGTCCATCGCCCAGGGTTCGCCGGTCGGCGCGTCGCGTAGTTCGACAATGGCGTCGGGCGTGTCCGTCACCGGATCGACTGTGTCGGTCATTCCGCGCTTCCCTCAACGGCGTGGCACGGAATGCTAGGTCGGGCGGACCGGCGGCCGCCACCGGCCCTACCTCGGCGTCATTCAGCCGTTGCGAATGGCGAAGATCTCGTTGCCGATCGATGCGACCACGATCGTGCCGTCGGGTGCCACCGCCGCCGACGCCTCCAAGGCTTCCGCGTCGGCGACCCGGATCCCTCCGCTCGTGCAGTCGGAGATGGCCGCTCGGCTCGAGGGCGTCGGGATACGCCATCGAACCGTGCCGCTGCTCGCATCGAATCCGTAGACCGCGCCATCGGGCCGCGGCAGGACGATGGTGTCGCTGGTCACCACCGGCGACGCCCACTGCCGCCCGCACGTGACTCCGGAGTCCGCCGTCCAGATCGCTCGTCCGGTGTCCGATGCGATCAGCTGCACCCCGGGGCTCAATGAACTCGCCATGACCAGACCGTTGGGGCCGACGGCCGCCGAGGAACGAACGTTGGCCCAGCGGGCTTCCGACACGCCGTCCGGGTCGTTACCCCACCAATCGATTGAACCGATGTACCGGTCGAATGCGACGAGGCCGGGAGAACCGGGACCGCCTTCGACGGTGAACGTCACGACGAGGCGGTCGGCGGCGATCGTGGGGGTGGCGTAGACAACGGTGAGGGCGGTTCCATTGTTGGTCTCGAAGACGAGCTGCTCACGCCAGATCTCGAACCCATCGAGACTGAATGCACGGACGTCGCCGAGATCGCTGACGACATAGATCACCTCGCCGTCGCTGGCCGGTCCGCCACGAAGCGCACCATTCATCGTCGCCGTCCACCGCACCGTTCCGTCGAGACCGATCGCCCAAACCGTCCCGAGCGAGTCGCCGACGACGGTCAGGTCGCCGACGATCACCGGATGGCCGAACACATTGGCCGCAGTGTCCACTCGCCAGAGTTCGCTCCCGTCGCTGGCGCTGATCCCCCACACGGCACCTTCATCGCCGGTGACCACCACGATGCCGTCGGATGCGGCGATCCCGTTGACGTCGTTGGCCGTCGTGAAACGCCACCGCAAGCGCCCGTCCGAGAGACGCAGCGCATACACACCATCGTCGGCGTCGGGTCCCGCTCGGAGGTTGCCGGCGCTGCCGACGATCACGGTGTTGCCGACCACCAACGGGCTGTTGAGCCAGGCCTGGATCCCGACCTCGGACCGCCACGCCACCTCGGGGCTCGTCAACGCGGGGGCGTCCGAGCAGCCGGCGCGGGAGTTGGATCCCTGGAAGGTGGACCAGTCGGCGCCGCTCGGTAGGCACGTGACCGCATCAGACGGATCCGGGACCGGAACCGCAAGCGACAGCAAGAACTCCCTGGCCAATGGAGCCGCCGCTCCACCGCCGGACGAACCGCCGTCGACGACGACCGCGACCGCAGTCTCGTTGTCGAATCCGACGAACCACGCCACGGTATCGGCATCATCGCCCTCACCGATCTGGGCCGTGCCCGTCTTGCCGGCGATGTCCCGGCCGCTGATGGCTGCGCCCGAGCCGGTACCTCCGGCCACGACGGCCCGCATCATCGCCCGCAGGTCGGCCATCACCGACGTGTCGAAGACGGCGACTGCCTCGCCGTCGCCTCCCGACACCACCGACGGCACCCGCCAGGATCCCGCTGCTGCGGTGGCTGCGACTGAAGCCATGTGCAGGGGACTCGCCAGGACCCTGCCCTGGCCGATCATCGAAGCGGCGTAGTCCACTGGATCCCCGCTCGGATCGAACTGCCCTCCGGCGGACGCAAGGCCAACCGTGTATTCGACGTCGAACCCGTATCGGCCGGCGACGTCGAGCAACGCGCTGGGATCCAGCGACGTGCCGAGCTCGATGAACGCGGTGTTGCAGGACCGAGCGAACGCCTGCTCAAGCGTGAGGCTTGCGGGGAGCTGCGTGGCGTTGCCGAAGACCTTTCCGGAGACCGTGACGGTCTCGGGGCATGCGATCACGTCGCTGCGTTCGTACCCGGCCTCGAGCGCTGCCGTCGCAACGACGACCTTGAACGTCGATCCCGGGGGGTAGAGCCCACTGAGCGCTTCGTTGAAGCCGCCCGTCGGGCTGGACGCGGCGGCACGAATCTCCCCCGTGGCAATGTCGATGGCAACGATCGCCGTTGGGAGGGAGGCGTCGGCGACTATGGCCTCGGCCGCGTGTTGCGCCTCGAGCAGGATGCCGGCGGTGACGGTCTCACCGGCGGACCCGGGGAAGCCGTGGACGACGACGTCGTCGCCCGAGGGGCTCCGCCGGATGATGTCCACGGTGGGGGTTCCCGCCAGGACCGTCTCGAAAGCTCGTTCCATCCCAGATCGACCGACGACGAGGCCGGACTCGTAAGGAGGTCCGAGGACGGTCAGCAGCTCTGCAGTGATCTCGCCGGTCGTGCCGAGCAGCTCGGCACCGAGGGTCCCGTATGCCGGCACCCGCTGATCCTCGACACGGAAGGCAACGCCGGGAACCGGGTACAACACCGGACGGATCGTGACGTACGCCGTCCGATCCACGCGGGTGACGGGGAGATACCAGTCCGGTTGCACACCGGGCGCATCGAGCAGCCCATCGATCGTGGATCGACTGATCCCGAGATGGGTTTGGAACGCTTCTGCCAGGGAGTCGCGTGACTCCACTCTGCCGGGGATGATCCCGACGATCACCTCGGGCTCATCCTCGACCAGTGCCCGCCCGACGCCATCGACGATGAGCGCCCGTTCGGGCCACCGGTAGGACACCTCGAGGTGGTCGCCCGTTCCCAGCGAAGGATGCAGGGTGGACGGCTTCCAGTCGACCAGCCAGCCATCGCCGGCAGGTACCAGAGCGACCTCGCTGCGATACCGCCATGTACCGAAGTCACCCACGCCGACCTGCACGATGTAGGTGACGACGGCGTCGGTGGTCAGCAGCGTCGTCGTCTCCAGGTCGAGGTCGAGTGAGGCGACGGCCAGATCCGAGAACCATGCAGCATGTTGGGCGGCGGCGACGTCCGAACCCGGTCCGATCACCGATTCGAGCGCCGGCCAATCCTGAGCGGCCCAAGCATCGAGGAATCGTTGTGCCGCCTCACCCGGATCGGCTGCGGGCAGCGCAGCAATCGTGGTCGGCGTCGCCGACGGCCCCGCGGTACCGGGAGCGGCGGTCGAACCGGGAGGCGATGACTCATCGCCGCTGCGAACACTGGCCACGACGGCAACGACGAGGACTGCAATGAGGACGGCGGCTGGTACGCCCCATCGAACGACATCCCGGTATCGGCCCATGTGGAGAGGCTCCCTTCGCCCCGGGCAATCGACTGACGTGATGCTGTGGTCAGGTTAGGAACGGCATCACGCCGAGCGAAGGTTCCCTACGGGTTCCGCGTCCTGGCTCGCTCCGACCGATCCGGTCTGGAAGCCGCGGCGAGTCATGGGCCCCCATGCCTGGTTGTGCCGCATCGCACTGAACAACCCGCGGAGCCGCCACCACGTGTTCAGCTGCCGATAGCCGAACGTCTCGATGAGACCGATGGCAAGCATCCGAATCAGGTCGCGACGTGAGGCGTAACGCCGGAACGACGCCTCCTCCAGCGCAATTGCGGCGAGCGAGAGTGCCGACCCGAGGAATATCGAGAGGGCCAGGAACGCCGCGATGTACAGAGCGGACGCATGACCCGTGACGATGGCGAGGACGAAGGTGAGATACCCGGCCGTCTCGAACACTGGGCCGGCGAGTTCGAAGACGGTGAAGTACGGAAACGCCAACAACCCCGGAGTCCCGTATCGGGGGTTGAGCAGCATCCGCCGGTGCCGCACGAGCGTCTGGGCGAGACCCCGTTGCCACCGATCCCGTTGGCGTCCGAGATCACGCCAGCTGACGGGCGCCTCGGTCCACGCAACCGGATCCGGGATGAAGACGACCCGATACGGCCGCTGCGACTCTCGGTATCGGCGGTGGAGTCGTACGACGAGCTCCATGTCTTCCCCGACCGTGTCGGTTGCGTACCCGCCGATCTCTGCGACCGCACCACGGCGGAACACGCCGAACGCTCCGGAGATGATGAGGTTGGCTCCAACCGAGTCCCACCCGACGCGCCCGGCGAGGAAGGCCCGGAAGTACTCGACCACCTGGAACCGGGCGGCAAGGCGACGAGGGAAGTGCGTCGTGGTGACCACGCCGCCGTTGACCTCGCTCCCATTCACGACCCGGACGATTCCGCCGGCCGCCACGGTGCGATGGTCCTCGAGGAACGGGCGTGCGATCCGCACCAGGGCGTCCTCTTCGAGCAGTGTGTCGGCGTCCAGTGCACACACGAGCGGGTTGCGAGCGTGGTTGATCGCCGCATTGAGGGCGTCCGCCTTCCCCCCGTTCTCCTTGTCGATGACCCAGAGCGCCGGATGCAACCGGGAGCGGTAGATCCCACGCACGTCGGCGGTTCCCAGATCGCTCGTCGTGATCCGCACGGCGGGGATCAGCTCGTACGAGCTGCGCAGCCGATCGAGTGTTGCGTCACGCGAGCCATCGTTGACCACGACGATCTCGTAGTCCGGATACTTGAGACCGAGGAAGGAACGGACCGACTCGACGATGGTGGCCTCCTCGTTGTACGCCGGTACGAGCAGCGAGATCGGGAGCCCGGTGGTGGAGCTGATCAACTCGTCGCCGTAGAGCGACGACACCCGGGCTACGTACCGACGCAACCGCCGCATCGAGAGCACCGTCAAGGTGGCGTACCCGACGTTGAGCGCCGCGAAGTAGAGCAACGCCAGGATGGCCGCGATGTCGAGGAACCCGGTCACACCAGCACCTCGAGCTCGAGGGCTTCGGCGGCGATCGATGCCGAATCGCCGGAACCGGCCGCCAGGTCGCCGAGCAGCTCGTCGCAGTGCAGGCGGCGCAGCGCCATTGCGGCATTCAGACCGACCCATCGCGACGGATCGCCGACCATTGCCTGGAGCTGCTGGGCGTCCGCACTCGTGCCCATCGCCCCGATCGCTGCGGCGGCGCGCGCCCGTACGGCGAAGTCGGCATGGCTGAGGAGCCGTCGGATCGGCTCGAGGTGCGGCGCCCGTCCGACCTGCTCGAGGATGCGGAGGCACGCAGTGACGAGTTCGCGTGCCGCGGTGTCGTCCTCCAAGACGACGACAGCGGTATCGGCAGCGCGGGGGTCGTGCAGCTGCGCCAAGGCCAACGCAGCGGTCGCCCGGTCGGTCACGGGCCGGCTCGGGGACGCCAGGATGTCGATCAGGGCGGGGGCTGCCGTGGTACCGATGCCGGCCACCACACCGGCGACAAACGCCGGGCTCCACACACCGAGAGCCGAGACTCGTTCGATGAGCCGGGGAACCTGCCGGGCGAGCCGATGCTTCGCGATGGCTTGAGCCGCCACCATGGCAACGAGCGGATCGGGGTCATCGAGCGCAGACACCAGGGCCGGTTCGTACCGATGGCCGCCGATTGCGCTGAGCAGCATCACCGATCGCGCCCGTGTGTCGACGTCAGAGTGGTGCAGGCGGCGGGCGAGACGCCACGAGAACCGGGCGGCGAACCCTTCGATACGTTCGAGGTCGGCTCCGGTCAGTCGTTGCGCAAATCGGCCGCAGAGCTCGAGGACGAGGTCGACCTCGCTGTTGGCAACCTGATCGGCGAGCTCGTCCGGGTCGACCTCATCGGCGATCAGCGAGAAGAGCCGGGGTTGCCAAGCCGCTTCAACGGCGGCACGCTTCCGGTCGAGCCGCTCGCTCCGGAGCCGCAGCCCGAGGATGGCGGCGGCCAGGACCACATTGGTGAGAGCCAACCCGGTGACGGACCACCACACGATCGTCATCGGCGCCTCACATACCGAGCAACCGCTCGACCCGAACCGTGAGCTCGGTGGGAGAGAAGGGCTTGAGGATGTAGTCGCTCGCTCCCAGTTCGAACGCCCGCACCACCGAATGCTCGCTCCCCATTGCGGTCAGGATCACGATCGGAACGTCGTCGTAGCGCGGTCGAGAACGCAGCTCAGAGAGCAATTGGAAGCCGTCGATGTACGGCATCTTCACATCGAGGATCACCAGGTCGTACCGGTCCTCCTCCGCACAACGCAACGCTTCGAGTCCGTTGACGGCGAGATCCACCTCGAAGCCGTCGCGTTCGAGCCGGTCGCGGGCCAAGCTCGCCGTCAGGTTGTCGTCCTCGGCGATGAGCACCCGCGGGGTGCCCGCCGCACGTTCGGCCACCGCAGCGACGGAGGACGTCGGCGGAGCATCACCACCGACCAAATCCGTGATCAGGGCGGCGAACTGGCCTGCATCGAACGGTTTCTCGACGAACGCGCTGGCGCCGATCTCCAAACACTCTGCTTGGGCACGTTCGGCGACTTCACCGGAGAGAATGACGACCGGAACACTCGACGTGGCCGGCTCCTTGCGCAGGAGGCGGAGGATCTCACGCCCGTCGCCGTCCGGCAGGAAGAGATCGAGGATGATCAGGTCGAGCGGTGCATCGAGGTGGCCGCCGGCCGCAGCGAAGCTCTCCGCCTCGACCAGTTCATACGGTCCGCTGCCGATCGTGGCTGCGACGAGGTGCCGGATCAGTGGATCGTCGTCGATCAAGAGGATACGAGCAGTGTGGGGAGCATCGCCGGCGGCGACCGCAGCCAGCACGCCCAGAAGGGAGTCGACGGCCGCGACGGCACCCCCTTCGTCGGCGATCAGGACGGACGCCGCCGCCTCGGATACCTCGGGGAACCCGTAGCTCCCGCCTGATCCCTTGAGCTGGTGAGCGATACGCCGAATGTCCTCATCGGCCCCGGCGCGTCCAACTCGCAGCCCGGAGGCTGCGGCTTCGAGCTCGTTGATGAGCGATGGCAGATTGCGGCGGTAGGCCGCCTGCAGATCGCGCATGATGTCTCCTCGTGACCGATCCGGAAGGTCGGGGTTCCTGTCGGCACGATCGGGCGCCGCGCAAGCTCCCGCCCCGGCCACCGTCGATTCGTCGGCGAAGGTCCTACGATGGCGGCACGCAGGAGGTGTCCCAATGGCCAACCCCGTCCTCAACCGCAGCTTCGGCAACAGCCGGACGATCAACTCGGGTCTCGATGCCGGATTCCAGGTGCCGACCGATGTTGGCCCCGTGACCGACGACGTCATGACCTTCGGTGGGTCTATCCGTGCGTCCGGGATCCTCCTGGCTCTGGTCTTCGCCGGAGCGGCGGTCGGTTGGACCGTCACCGATGCCGAGGTGACGCCCCAGTTCCCGGGATGGCTGATCTTCGTGTTGCTCGGCGCCCTCGTGGTTGCCATCGTCACGATCTTCCGCCCACAGATCGCCCGCATCACCGGGCCGATCTATGCAGTCGCCGAGGGAGCCGTGCTCGGTGCGATCACTCGCATCTACGAGGTGGCATTCGAAGGGATCGCACTCCAGGCGCTGTTGGCGACGGGCGCAACCGTCCTCGTGATGCTCGTACTGTGGGCGACCAGGACGATCCGGGTCACCGATCGACTGCGTTCGGTCGTGCTCGGTGCAACCGTGGCGGTCTTCGCCTTCTATCTGATATCGATCGTCATGAGTCTCTTCGGATTCTCAGCTCCGCTGGTGTGGGACACCGGCGTGCTTGGAATCGGTTTCTCCCTGGTGGTGATCGCTATCGCCGCCTTCAACCTGCTGCTCGACTTCGACCTGATCGAGAAGGGAGTGGCGGCACGAGCCCCGGCGTACATGGATTGGTACGCCGCCTTTGGGTTGATCGTCACCATTGTGTGGCTCTACCTCGAGATCCTGCGGCTCCTGGCCAAACTCCGCAGCGACTAGAGGACGTCGCAGGTCACAAGTCGCACGTCACAAGTCCCGGCCCCGGCTCTGGGACCTGAGACCTGGGACGTGGGACCTGTGACGCAAGGCCGGTGACTAGTCACACCTCCCGGGGTGGATATGTGCCTACCGGAGGTCAGAGCGACGTGCGACACTCACGCCACGGTAGGTAGGGAACCAAAACGTGGGGGGACGCCATGTGGATGGCGAGACGCCGTGAGGCGGTCGAGGAACACGAATCGAAGACCAAGGATCGGCTGCGCCGGCTCGTCGACCTCGAGGCCGAGGTCATGAAGGGCGACCCGGAAGCGGTCGAGAGCCGCATCCGACAGATGAGCTACGGGCACCGCACGAGGCCGTAACCAGTCGCCAGTCGCCAGTCGCCAGTCTCCAGTCGCCAGTCGCCAGTCGCCAGTCGCCAGTCGCGCTTCATCTTCTGACGTTTCAAGTCAACGGTCGGTCGGATACAACCGCGACATTGGTCGCACTTCTGGGCTATTTCCTAAGGTGGCATTAAGGGGATTTAGCTAAGAGCTAGCACTCAGGGTGCCGGTTTTGGCATATCATGGGTCATGCACACGGAACGGGACCGGGAAGGCACCGGGTCAGGCCACGATTCGAACGGACGTGTGATGTCGAAGAACCCAGAGGCCGTTTCCGTGCAGTCTTTGGTCGACGACCTGGACAGGAGTGAGCGCGAGCCCACGATCGTCCTCGACGTCGCCACGCTGGAAGCGTCTCCCCCCACGACGAACGCGGCCGCGGTCAGTGAGCGCCTCAGGCTCCCCGACGAGCTGACAGGGATGTACTACCACGGCTGATCGCGCCGAACATCGATGCCCGCATCGATGAGGTGAACTCCTACGGGCGTCTTGTCGCGCGCCCGATCGCCCTCCGAGGCACCGCACGAACCGTTTAGATGCGGCTCGAACGTGCCGACAGAGCCCCATATGGCCACTGCATATGAGGAACGTATCGCGCAGTGCATTCGCACCGCGCAAGAACTCGCGGACGGGGACTTCACCACCGACGCCGACACCGTCAACAGCGAACTCGCCTACCTGACGGAGTCGCTGATCGATCTCGGGCAATACCTCGAAACGCAGTACCTCGAAATCGAAGCCATCAGCGAAGTCACCCGCTATGCCAATCGCGGCGTGCCGCTCGACGAGATCCTCGAACGGATCTTCGAGACCTTCTTCCCCATCGTTCCGTATGAGCGGATCGGGGTGGCCTTGCTCTCCGAAGACGGCAAGACGGTCACTGCTGAGTGGGCCAAGTCCAGCGTCAGTGATCTCGAGATCGGCAAGGGCTACTCCGCTCGGATGAGCAGCGGATCGCTGGGACGTGTGCTCGAATCGGGCCATCCACGGGTGATCGACGATCTCGAGGAGTACCTCGATCAACACCCCGAGTCGAGTTCGACAGCCGCAATCATCGACGAGGGAATGCGCTCCAGCCTCACCTGCCCGCTCATCACCGAGAAGGGTGCTCTCGGGTTCATCTTCTTCTCGTCGGTCCGGCCCCACGCATACGAGGGCGTCCACCTCGCGTTCTTCGAACAGGTCGCCGGCCAGTTGGCCCTGATCATCGAACGAGCTCAGCTGTACGAACGCCTCGTCAACCTCAACGAGATCAAAGATCGGCTGCTCGGTGCTGCCGCACACGACCTTCGCTCACCGCTCACCGTGATCCAGGGATTCGCCGACGTCATGCGAGCCGATGACCAACTCACCGAAATGCAGGGAGAGCTCCTCGACTACATGGCTGGGGAGACCGAGCACATGACCCAGATCCTCGGCGACCTGCTCGACGTAGCGGCGATCGAAGCCGGCCGGATCGAGCTGAATCTCGAGACCGCTCCGATCCGCGTGCTCCTGGAGGATCGGGTTCGTGCCCACCGGATCCTCGCATCCCCGAAGGGTCAGACCCTCTCCGCCGAGTTGCCCGACGACCTTCCCAACGTCGACTTCGACCGACGCCGGGTCGGCCAGGTCCTCGACAACCTGCTGTCGAACGCCGTCAAGTACACCGAGCCGGATGGAGACTTGAAGCTCCGGGCCCGCACGTCCAAACGGTTTGTGACCGTCGAGGTCATCGACAACGGCCAGGGAATCCCTGCAGCTGAGCTCCCCAAGGTGTTCGAGGAGTTCGTCACCACGTCGGCTCGACCGACGGCCGGCGAGACCTCGACCGGCCTCGGCCTCGCGATCGCCAAGCGGTTGATCGAGGCCCACGGCGGCACCATCAGCGTCACCAGCACCGAAGGGGTCGGGACGACGTTCCGATTCACGCTCCCGGTAGCTGCGTGACGCCGCAGGCGTCACGTTGGAGTTTGAGCACAGCTCAAACTCCCGCCTGATCAACCCTTGGGCTTCGCCCAAACTCGGCGTCAGTCACGGCCTCCGGCATCACGTTGGAATTTGAGCACAGCTCAAACTCCCGCCTGATCAACCCTCGGGCTTCGCCCAAACTCGGCGTCAGTCACGGCCTCCGGCATCACGTTGGAATTTGAGCACAGCTCAAACTCCCGCCTGATCAACCCTCGGGCTTCGCCCAAACTCG
>JASJAX010000184.1 GCA_030066755.1 Acidimicrobiia bacterium | reverse complement strand
CCCGCCCAGTCGATCCGGCTCTTGCGCATCGGCACGTCGTAGTCGGCGAGCAGGCGCCAGCCGGCGATCATGCCGAAGATGGCGAGCGGCCAGTTCAAGTAGAACTGCCACTCCCACGAGGCGAACCGCACGAGCATCGCTCCGTAGAGCGGACCCCACACCCAGCCGAGCGTGTCGATCGCTCCGAGGATTCCCAAGGCACGCGCCCTCCGGCCCGTCTCGAACGCGTCGCCGACGACTGCCATCCCGACCGGTACCAACGCCCCGCCCCCGATGGCCGTGAGTACACGACCGAAGAGGAACGGCCCGAGACTCGTCTGGAACGGGATGATGATCGAGCCGATCAAGAACAGGGCCATGGCCGCCATGAAGACCTTGCGACGCCCCACGATGTCGGAGACGCGGCCGACGAACGGCATCACGGCGACGTAGGCGATCAGGTAGGCGTTGACGATCCAGGCGGCGTCGTCGAGGCCGTCGGGCAAGACGATGCCCAGGTCACCGATGATCGGCCGCAGCATCGTCGAGACGACGGTGAGATCGTCTGCCGCGACGAACACGCCGAAGCCGACGATGGCGAGCACGGCCATTGGTGACGCCCGCCGTGTGGCGGTGGTCTCAGCCATCGATCTCTTCAGGGATCGGGATCTCGACGTCGGCTCCGTAGTCGGAGAAGGTCAACCGCCACGTCGCAACCTCACCGTTGTAGAGGGTGTCGAAAGTGGCTTCGAGCACCTCGCCGGTGACCGGGTCGAGCCACAGATCGATGTCGACGTCCTGGTTGCGAACGAGGCCGAACGTGATGACCTCGACACGATCCGCCGGGCCGCGGCCCCGCAGGTGGTAGCGGTCCGTGCCGTCCGACTCCTCGAGGCCGATGAGTTCGACGTCCTCGATGTCGTTGCGCAACAACTCGGGCAGCCCGATGTCCGCATCGAAGAGCACGGCCGGATCGATCGACAGATCCTCCGTCGCAGGTTCCCACGCCCCGGTGATGACGTTGGTGGTCCAGGTTTCGCCGGCGATGGCGATCGCTCCAATCTGCACCGTGATCGTCTCGGCCCTCACGCGCGCCACTGCAGCGGCTCGGTCCGGTGCCAGGTAGTCACCCTCGGCGTCGACGAACTCGATGTTGCTGAAGATGTAGACGGGAGTGCCTCCACGCTCGAGCGTGAAGTGCACAGTGTCGACGCCGGTCATCGCATCGACCGAGGCGGGCAGGATGGCTTCGAGCGTCGGCGCCAACGTCGGGCCGGCCGAACCGCCACCGCAGGCAGCAACCGCGAGCGCAAACGCCACCATCGTTGCCCCAAGCCGTCGCATGAGCTCCCTTCCCATCGCCCTAGAACAGTACAGGGCGTACCGGTCTTGACCGGCACGCCCAGTACCAACTGTTGATTCGTCGACTGCGCACGCAGTGCGCTGCCCTGTGTCGCCTAGAGGTCGAAGTCGAAGAAGTCTCCGAGATCCTCGGAGTCCGTCACGGTCGCCGGATCGGGTGCTTCGATGTTGACCGGCTCGTTGTATCCGTAGATCTCGAAGGTCACCACCATCGACTCGAAGGCTTCTCCAGGTTCCGCAATCACTTCGGAGCCGTCGACGGCGAACTCGAACTTGTGGAGGAGGCCGTCGTCGTCGATCCAGAAGTGGATCGGCAGGTCCGGGATCTGGCTCAGGTCACCGGCACCCAGGCCGTTGAGCGCGTCCGGATCGGCCTCGGCGAGCGCGGCGGCATCGACCGTTACGCGATAGTGCGTGACTTCGGCCCCACGAAGGGTCTCGCGGCCCAGGTCCTCGATCGTGGCGTCGACGTCTTCGAAGCTTTCGAGCAAGTCGGTGGGATTGGTCGGCACGAAGCCACCCGTGAAGTCACCGACACCCTCGGAGTCCTCTGCCGGCATCGAGAGCCATTCGGTATCCACGCCGAGGAACATCGTGATGAACGGGAACTTGATGTAGGCCGTGTCGCCGATCTGGCGGATCTCCATGGCGCTGAACATCTCGGCGAACTCCGGCGGGATCTCCTCGCCGAGGGCCGCCGCACTCTCCAACATCCCGCCGAGATCGATGCTCGTCGAGAAGTCGCCCGTCGTGTTGTCGAAGGCACCGGCAAACGACATCGAGATCGGTTGGTCCGAGGGGAGCCCCTCGGCACCGACGATGGTGAACTTGCCCTCCATCTGGGCCGAGTTGATCTCGGTGGTCTCCTCGATGGCGGCACGGAACGCCGCAAGCTCGGCGCCGACCTGCGGCGCAGAGGTGGTGGCCGGGGCCGAGGTCGTGGCCGGGGCGGATGTCGTCGCCGGAGCGGCCGTACCGCCGGTGTTCTCGGAAGCCGAGGTTGTCGTCGGCGTCTGTGCGTCGTCGGGTTGCGTCGTCGTGTCGGTGTTGCCGCCGCACGCAGCCATCACGAGGCTGAGCGCGGCCACAACAGAGAAGATCCTGGCGCGGTTCATGGTCACTCCCGTAGCGGACGTTCTTTCAAACTACGGCATCTCGGGAGATATTTTGAAGGCCCTTTTCAGGCGTCCCGTCCCACCGTGGCTTCGGAGGCACGGCCTGAGGCCCGACCGGGGACGACGACGAGCTGCGTGACGGCGACGATCACGAGGACGGTCGGGATCACGTTCGTGCCGACGGTGTCGACGAGGATGCCGATCAGCGCCGGAACCAAAGCTCCGCCGATGACGGCCGCGCCGAGCTCGTACCCGACGACATCGTGAGCGCGCTCCGGTCCCACGATCGACGGGGTCACGAGCATGAGGACGGGGAAGAGGGGCGCAACCCCGAGCCCGGTCAGGACGAGGCCGATGGCCGTCACCCACTCCGCCGGGCTCCACAACAGCGTGATGGTGCCGATGAGGGATGCCGCTGCGCCGATGGTGAGGTAGCTCCTGGGCGTCAGCCGATCGCCGATGATGCCCATGAGCACCCGACCTGCGGTGAAGCACCCGAAGAACGCAGTGACATAGAGACCCGCCCGGCCGGTTGCGATCTCGAGTTCCTCGGTCAGGAACGTGAACGCCCACGTGCCCGTCCCGGTCTCGAGACCGGTGATGAGGACGAACGAGGCCAGCAACGGTGCCGTGCCCTCCAGACTGCGGTGCGCGCCGTGTTGCTCACCGGTGGGGGCCTGCCACCGATCCCGCTGCACCCAGAACGCCGCGGCGACGCCGAACTGGACCACCGCCAGTACGGCGAAGCCCCACCGCCAGCCGTCGTCGTACGAGGTGATGAGCCAGGTCATCAGGAGCGGAGCGAGCGTTGCGCCCAGGCCGAAGCTGGCATGGAGGAGGCCCATGGCTCGCGCCGATTGGTGGAGCGCAACGTGTGCGTTGATGCCGGCATCGATCAGGCCGCCGGCCAGACCGAGAAACACCGTTGCGATGAGGAGCAGCGACCAATTCGGCGTGATGGCAAAACCGATGAGTGAGACCGACGCGGTCACACCGGCCACGACGAGCGCCGAACCAGTACCGATGCGGCGGCTCACCTCACCGTTGGCAATCGATGCGAGGAAGTAGCCGACGATGTGTACGGCAACGAGCCATCCGAGCGCGCCGAGTCGTTGACCGAGGTCATCGGCCATCGACGGCCACGCAACACCCTCCGCGGCCTTGGGCATGCCGAGCGCGATGAACCCGGCGAATGCCAGCGGGAGAATCCGCCCGGCGGTCACGGGGAGTTCAACGCTTCCGTCGCAGCAATCGTGCGGCGCATCCTCGCCAGAGCCGCTTCGTTGCGCTCGGCCGCCGGGATCTCGATCCCGGCGCGGGTCTCCCACCCGTTGGCGATCTGTTCGGGAGGGCGAGCCGTCAGCATCGATGCCGCCTGCGCCGCTGCGCCTCGTGCCACGAGCTCGGTGTCGGATGGGGCGACGATCGGGCGCCCCGACAGCTCGCCGACGACGCGGCGCCACGCCGCCCCTTGGGCGCCCCCGCCGACGAGCACGATCGGTGCGTCGACGGAGATCCCGGAACTGTGACGATCGATGACGTCGAGCGCCTCGAGGAGCGACAGCGCTGCACCCTGGTAGGCCGCCAGGAGGATCTCGTTCGGTGCGGTCGTGTGGCGAAGGCCGGCGATCGTCCCTGCTGCACTCGGGTAGTTCGGTGTCCGTTCTCCGTCGAAGAAAGGCAACACGACCACGTCGGTGCGCTCGGCGACGTCCTCGCGGTCGAGACCAAGCCAGGTAGCGACGCGGTCAACCGCAAGGGTGCAGTTCAGCGTGGCCGCCAGCGGGAGGAACCGGCCGGTGGCATCGGCAAACCCGGCCACCGTGCCGGACGGATCGACGACCCGAGTCGCCGAGGTCATGAACGCCGTCCCCGACGTTCCGAGGCTCACCACCGGCGTGCCCGGCTCGAGGCCGAGTCCGACGGCAGCTGCGGCGTTGTCGCCGGTGCCGGGCCCGACCGGGATCCCGGCCGGGATGCCGAGATGGGCAGCCGCTTCGGCGGTGACGTCACCCGCAGATTCCTGCGGGCCGAGCACATGCGGGAGCAATGCGCGGTCCAGCTGGAGCTGATCCAGCGCAAGCACTTCCTCCAGATAGTCCTCGGTTGCAGTCGACCACCACGCAGTGCCGCTGGCGTCGCCTCGATCGGTGGTGCCTCGTCCCGTGAGGCGTTCGTTCAGGAAGTCGTGGGGGAGGCGGATCGCCCGTGTCGCTGCAGCGACGTCGGGCTCGGCTCGGCGAAGCCACGCCCACTTGGTGGCGGTGAACGAGGCAACCGGGACGATCCCGACGCGATCCGCCCACCACGCCGCACCATCGGTTGCAGCGACGAGCGCCGCAGCATCCGGGGCAGACTCCGTGTCGTTCCACAGCTTCGCCGGGCGCAGCGGTCGGCCACGATCGTCGAGGACGACGAGCCCATGCTGCTGGCCACCGATCGAGATCGCCGAGATCTCTTTGCTCCGCTCCGTTGCGGCGAGCGCAGATCGCAAAGCGTCCCACCAGACCTCGGGATCGGTCTCTCGGGCTCCGCCGGTACCTGACACCGCATGGTCGGCTCTCCCGGATGCAACGACTTCACCGCTATCGAGATCGGTGATGAGGGCTTTGGTGGACTGAGTCGAGCAATCGATTCCGGCGACGAGCGGCATCATTCCCTCGGGTCGAGCGGTCGGAGTCGATCGTACCGCCGCAACTTCCGGGTGCGGTTGGCTCTCAGTGCGAACCGGTAAAACCTCGGGCACAGGGGCGCGAAATCTCGTATCGTGAAATCGACATGAGGGAGGTGAGGCCCTGGAGCAAGCGCTGACTCCGACGCCCGGATCACCCGAGGAGTTTGCCGCGTTCGAACGGCTCCAGGACACGCTCGCCCCCATGTTCCGGCGCCTGTTCGCCGACGATGCGGCGCCACGCACCGTCGTCGTCGTGCCGAGCCTCAGTCTCGACGTCGGCGAGCTGATGAAGCTCACGGGCGTCAACCACTACGAGGAGCGGATGCTCTGTCTCCTCATGCTGTTGCAGCTGCCGCGTACCCGGGTCGTGTACCTGACCTCGGAGCCGATCCATCCGACGATCATCGACTACTACCTCCATCTGCTGCCCGGCATCCCCGGCCGCCACGCTCGGGAGCGATTGACGCTTCTCAACTGCGACGACGGGTCGATGGTTCCGCTCACCGAGAAGCTCTTGGCACGACCACGGCTGCTGCAACGCATCCGGGACGTGGTCGCCGATCCTGAGAACGCTCACATCACGTGTTTCAACGCGTCGGCTCTGGAGCGCACGCTCTCGGTCCAGTTGGGGATTCCGCTCTATGCGTGTGATCCCAATCTCTCGCTGCTCGGAACCAAGAGTCTCGGTCGCGAGCTGTTCCGCGACGTAGGCGTCCCTGTGCCCGACGGCTTCGAGCACCTGCGTGACGAAGCCGAGATCATCGAGGCGCTCGCTGCGCTCCGACGCCGCAATCCGGCCTTGGAGAAGGCCGTGGTGAAGCTGAACGACTCCTTCTCCGGCGAGGGCAACGCGCTGTTCTCCTTCGACGGGGCACCGGAAATGGGACTCGACGCCTGGGTGAAGGATCGAATCCACCGCGGCGGCTTGCGTTTCGAGGCCGCCAACGAGCAGTGGGAAACGTACCTTGCGAAGTACGAGGACATGGGTGGGATCGTGGAGGCTTTCGTCGAAGGTGGTGACGAAGTGCGGTCACCGTCGGTGCAATGTCGAATCGACCCGCTCGGCAGGGTCGACATCGTTTCGACTCACGATCAAGTGCTCGCCGGTCCGACCGGGCAGGTCTACGTCGGGTGTCGCTTTCCGGCCGACATGGCCTACCGAATGGACATCCACGACTACGCCAACCGCATCGCCACCCGGATGGCCGCCGAGGGGGTATTGGGCCGTCTGGCCGTCGACTTCATCTCCGTGCGTCGAGGCGACCAATGGGACCACTACGCGCTCGAGATGAACCTCCGCAAGGGGGGCACGACCCTGCCGTTTCTCATGCTCCAGTTCCTCACCGACGGTGAGTACAACCCGGCCGACGGCCGGTACCTCACACTGAGCGGGCAGCACCTGGCCTATTACGCCTCCGACAACGTCGAACGTCCGGAATACCGCGGCCTCACCCCCGACGACCTCATCGACATCGCCGTCAACAACGGGCTGCACTTTCACGCCGCCAGCCAACAGGGTGTCGTGTTCCACCTGATCGGTGCACTCTCGCAATACGGCAAGCTGGGCATGGTGTGCATCGGCGACAGCCCCCGGAAGGCCTACGCCCTCTTCCAGGAGACCGTGGCGTGTCTCGATAGGGAGACAGGGGTCACAACGAGCTGAAGCTCGTTGTCACAGTCGTCAGTCGTCAGTGGTCAGTCGTCAGTCCGATCTCAGACTCGAGTTCTCGTCCCTCGTCTCAGGTCGCATGACGTCCTACGACTCAGGTCTCACGTCCGGGAACTTGTGTGGTCTCCCTGGGTCATAGTCAAGTTCGGGCGACGTTGTACGTAGTACGTCGTACGTCTCCCGGGCTACGCTCACACGCGTTCGACACAGAGAGGAAAACCCCGTGCTCAGGAACGGTTCATCAGGCGACGAGGTTCGCCAGCTGCAGGACGATCTCGCCCTCTTGGGCTTCGATCCGGGTCCGATCGACGGCGCATTCGGGCCC
Organism: Acidimicrobiia bacterium; assembly: GCA_030066755.1. Classification (GTDB taxonomy): domain Bacteria; phylum Actinomycetota; class Acidimicrobiia; order Spongiisociales; family UBA5794; genus JASJAX01. Next base: position 982 of record JASJAX010000184.1, on the reverse strand, counting down.
AAGACGGAAGCCGCGGTGCGGGCCTTCCAGGAGTCCGTCGATTCCCTCGGCGCCGACGGGATCGTCGGCCCGAAGACGGCAGCCTCGCTCGCGAGCCGCGTTGGCCCCAAGCGTGCCGCTCAGCGTCTCGCCGGTGGCGGCGACGACGCCGGAGACGAAACCGCATCGTCGGGCGGATCGAGCACGCCGCTTTGAGGAGTACTGAGTACTGAGTACCGAGTACTGAGACTGAGACCCGGGCCGGAAGGCTCGGGTCTCACTGTTCACAACTGATCGCCGTTGTTGCGTCTTCGCAGGTGTCGGCGCCGTTTCCACCGTTGATCCAGTTGGTGCCGTTGCCGCCGATCAGCACATCGGCGTGGTTACCGCCGCGGATACGGTCGTTGCCGTTGTGGCCTTCGATCGTGTCGGAACCTCCGCCACCGCGGAGATCGTCGTGGCCCGCCCTTCCCAACAGCGCGTCCGGTCCGGAGCCGCCGCAGATGACGTCGTCGCCGCCGCGACCGTCAACCCGATCCGCACCTCCGAGCGAGACGATCACGTCGGCTCCGGAAGTACCGGTGATGTTGTCGGCCCTTCGTGAACCCACGATGGTCGCCGTCAAGCCGGCACATTCCGGTGTCTCGAATGCACCGATGTCCCAGGTCGCTCCAACGGGGCGCTTCACCCGGTCGCGGTCCTGATCGGCCGCCGTTTCGGTTCCCGCGTCGAAAGCTGGACCACCGAGCACCGGCCGGTACGTACCCGACACGAGGGTGCCGTCGATCGTGCCGACGACCGAGTGTGCATCCTGACCCGTTGCCGAGCGCCACTGTGCCAATGAGATCGATGAGTTGCCGTCGTCGACGCTGAATCGATCGGCGACGACGTTGTAGTCGCTCAGCAATCCCGGCACATTGGCACTCGGCAGTTCGATAGCTCCCCGCCAGGCATGCCGGGTGAAGAGGACATTGTTGACGAACGTGAGATCTCGACACCCACC
>JASJAX010000036.1 GCA_030066755.1 Acidimicrobiia bacterium | reverse complement strand
AACATGAAACCGAGAAGCAGCAGCGGGAGGCCGCGCGCCAACAGTGCAACGGTCTGGCGAAGTGACGACACAGCGGCAACCAATCCCCACTTGGCAACCGCGACCACTCCGTAGCTCGTACTCACGTAGATGACACCCAGCACGACGACCTGGGCGACGAACGTGAGCCCTGCACCGCTCCACTCTCCACCGAACACGATCGGGAGGACGCTTGGAATCAGCAGGAAGGCTCCGATCTCGATCGGACCGACTCGATCCGGTGGCTCCAGCGGGCGCCGTCCTCGCATGCGGTTCAAGAGCGCCCAGCCGCCGAGCAGTACACCGAAGCCACCGATGATGGCGAGCACGATTCCCACGGTCGGCCAGTCGAGGTCAATCGCCGCAACTGCACTTGCCAGGAACGCAAGGATGAGGGCGGGCAGTGCACGTGTCAGTACGTCTTCCGATGCCGAGTAGCCGGCGGTGAAGTGCGGAACTCCTCGACGAACAAACCACTGTTCGGTGGCAACGATGCGAGGGTCGGTGCGGTCCACCGTCCGAGCCTAGGTCGCGGATCGCTGATTCGGCCGCCTTCAGGATGCGCCGGTCAGCCGCTCGGGGTCTCTCAATCGCCGGATCTCAGCCGTTGTCCCTAGCTCCTTAGAATCCGCTGATGCGCCTGGTCATCACACCCGAAGAGTCGGGTCGCCTCGATGGTGCGGCGACCGAACCGGTCGAGGTCCTCATGGAGCGCGCCGGGCTCGGCGTGGCGCTCGCTGCCGCCGACATGGGGATTGGCTACGGCTCGCGCGTCGCAGTGCTCGCCGGTCGTGGCAACAACGGTGGCGACGGCTACGTCGCGGCACGTTTCCTGACGCTCCGCGGGGTGAAGGTCACCGTGTATGCGCTTGGCGAGCCCAAGGATCCCGCCGGGGCAGCAGCGTCGGCGGCACAGCGAGCCCGCAGTGCGGACGTCCGGATCGTTCCCCTGGGATCCCCCGAACCGGCAGATCTCGTCATCGACGCCCTGTTCGGCGTTGGCTTCAAGGGCACCCTCCCGGAGTCCGTCGTTCCGTGGCTCGAGCACTCGGCGGCGGTTCTCGCCGTCGACGTCCCCAGCGGTCTCGATGCCGCGACCGGTGAAGCGGACGGCCCCGTCTTTGCGGCGGATCGGACGGTGACGTTCCATGCGTTGAAGCCCGGCCATCTCCTCGGCAGTGGTCCCGAACTCTGCGGAGCGACATCGGTGGTCGGCATCGGCCTCGAGGGTGGCGAAGCCTTCTTGCGGGTGTGCGACGCCGGCGACGCACCCAGGCCGGTTCGTGATCGACGAGCTCACAAGTGGTCGGCCGGATCCGTCGCCGTTGTCGGCGGGTCGCCGGGGATCACCGGTGCCCCCATGCTGGCGGCTCGTGCTGCACTCGAAATGGGGGCCGGGTCGGTCGCGCTGGTGTGTCCGGCTGCGCTCCAGCCGACCTATGCGGCGCAATCCAGCCAGGTCATGACCCGCGGGGTGGGGAAGGGACCTCGGTTCTCGCCCGGCGACGTTGACGCAGTGCTGGCCGCTGCCGATCGATTCGACGTGATGGTGCTCGGACCCGGCCTCGGTCCCGATCAGTCGGCGTTCGTCGAGGACGTCGTGGCGCAGTGGACCGGCGGGTTGCTCGTCGATGCCGACGGGTTGAATGCGTTGACCGGCCTCGGGGTTCTGGCGGATCGGTCCGGCCCGACGATCCTGACACCCCACGAAGGTGAGGCGCGGCGGCTCATCGGCAGTAGCGATCTCGATGCGGTGTCCCGCCTCCCGGATGATGCCGGTGTCGTGGTCGTGTTGAAGGGAAACCCGACGTTCGTGTTGGGGAGCGAGCGGTGGGCGGTCACCAGTGGTGGATCAGAGCTCGCCACGATCGGGACCGGCGATGTGCTCGCCGGTGTCGTGGCCGCACTCTGGAGTCGCGGGTTGAGCGGCGAGGAAGCTGCCCGCTCCGGCGCCTACTGGCACGGCATCGCCGGCTCCAAGCTCGCCACGGCCGGCACCGTCACAGCGGAACGCTTGGCTGCAGCGATGGGGCGGTACGCCTGGGCCTGAGCCCCCAGCCTCCAGCTGCCAGCCTCCAGCCCTGATCCGGTCGACACGTCGCGCGTCCTCGACGCCGGGTTCGCGATCTTCGGACTGGCGACTTGACCGTTGCGTCGGTCTTTCTGAGGTCTGCGGCGTGCGGTGGCGCACCCGAAGCGGCGTTGGGGCTGGCGGCTGGCGACTTGTTTGCTTTCTCCGGCGAAGCCGGAGAAAGCAAACAACGCACCGATCCGGAGCAGGAGGGAGAGAGAGCGCCCCGAATCAGTGCGTTGTTCGCAAACCGCTAGTTGATCGACCGGAGGTAGGCGACGATGTTCTGGAGGTCGGCTTCTGTCAGGCTTGGATTCCCACCTTTGGCGGGCATGGCAACGCCCGAGGTGTTGGCCGGGTCGGAGGTGTCACGCCCGACCGTGAGGAATTCCACGAGGTCCGCGTCGTTGAGGCCGTTGATGAACTCGCTTCCGACCAGAGGCTTCCCGAGACCGTCGATACCGACGCCACCCTCGGCGTGGCAGGCAACACATGAGCCGTCATAGAGCGACTTGCCGGCGGCGATCGCAACTGCGTTGCCTCCACCGCCGCCCCCGTCGCCTCCGCCTCCATCGGCCACTGTCGGCGCCGTTCGGTCGCCACCGCACGCAGCGATGACGAGCGCGAGAACCCCAACGATGACGGCGACTCTGGTCTTCAAGATCGTTCCTCTCTCTCCTGCCAAGCGTGGCGCTGGACCACCTGGGCACTCTATCCGGCCGATCGCCGACACTTGAACATCAACCGGCCCCTGTCCCCAGGGCCGAAAGTCCCGGAATCGGGTAGCTCACGAGCGATGCGGTAGTAGGTTGCTGCCTGTGATGGGCGAGCGCGGAATGGCCTGGTGAGACCTTCCTGGATCGAAATCGACGTCGACGCGATCAAGTCGAATGCTCGTGTCATGAGCGCAGCCATCGCCCCGGCTGCCTTGTGTGCGGTGGTGAAAGCCGACGGCTACGGGCACGGCGACGTTCCGTCCGCAGAGGCGGCCCTCGCCGGCGGGGCGAGTTGGCTGGCCGTTGCGCTGGTCGAGGAAGGGGTACGCCTGCGTGAGGCCGGCATCGAGGCGCCGATCCTGCTGCTCTCCGAACCAGCCGACGGCGATACCGCATCGATCGTGCGATGGAACCTGCATCCCACGGTCTACACGCCGGAGTTCGCTGACGCCCTCGGTGAGGCGGTCGGAGCCTCGACCGACTACCCGGTCCACCTCAAGCTGAACACCGGGATGCACCGAGTCGGTGTCGACCCTGTGAATGCGTTCTCGCTGGCTCGGAAGGTCGCAGGAGACCCTCGGTTGACACTCGAGGGGCTCTGGACCCACTTTGCCGTCGCCGAGGAGGACGTCGAGTACACCCGGCGTCAGACGGTCTCGCTGCTTCGGTTTCGCGAGACCCTCGCTGCCGAAGGGATCGAACCCGTGATCGTGCACGCCGCCAACACCGCCGGCGGGCTCCTCCTCGGAGAGTCTCGCTTCGATATGGTCCGTGCCGGTCTTGGGATCTACGGGTTGCGGCCCGGCCCCGAGGTCGGGACCGAGGAACCGCTGCGACCCGCAATGCGGGTTGTGTCGCAAGTGGCATTCCTGCGAACGTTGCCCGCCGGCGAGCGTCCCTCGTACGGGCGCCGCCGAGCTCTCGGCGGCAGGTCACTGGTCGCGACGGTGCCGATCGGGTACGCCGACGGTGTCCCGCGGCGGCTCTCGGACATCGGCGAGGTTCTGATTCGCGGCAAGCGGTATCCCTTGGCAGGGGCGATCACCATGGATCAGATCGTCGTCGATATCGGCGAGGACGAAGTTGCCGTGGGCGACGAGGTGGTTTTGCTGGGCGATCAAGGTGAAGAGAGCATCACGGCGGACGAATGGGCATCGAAACTCGACACGATCAACTACGAGATCGTGTGCGGCTTCGGCCCCCGCCTGCCGCGGCGCTACCGGGGAGCCGTCGATGGTCAATGACACGCTGACTGCCGTCCCGGGAGTCACGGTCGGGCACTGGACCGATCTCGACGCGGCCACCGGGGTGACGGTGATCGACCTCCCGGAGCCCAACGTGGCCGCCGTCGACGTTCGTGGTGGTGCCCCCGGGACGCGAGAGACGGCTCTGCTTGCGCCGGGCAAGAAGGTCGAGATGATCCAAGCGATCACCCTCGCTGGTGGCTCAGCCTTCGGGCTCGCTGCGGCCGACGGCGTCGTCGCTTCGCTCGAGGCGGCAGATCGAGGTCACGTCACCATGGCCGGCAAGGTCCCGATCGTCCCAGCCGCCATCATCTTCGACCTGATGATCGGCGATGGCTCGCGGCGCCCGGACCCGGACGCCGGATCTGCCGCCTTCGCTGCCCGATCGTCTTCCCCCGTCCCCATGGGATCCATCGGTGCGGGCACCGGCGCGGTGGTGGCCGGGTGGCGCGGCCGCGAGGCGATCCGTAAAGGTGGTTTGGGGTCGGCGGCCCTCGAGGTGGATGGTGCGGTTGTAGGAGCGCTCGCCGTCGTGAACGCCGTTGGTGACGTCTTCACGCTGGAGGGCGAACCGTTGACGGGTGGACCGCACGTTCCCGCTCTCAACCCGGCGCGGCCGACGATGCCACTCGAGCAGACGGTGCTCATCTGTATCGCGACGAATGCGGCGCTGCAGCGGACCGAGCTCATGCATCTCGCCGTGCGGGCTCACGACGCTCTTGGTGCGTGTCTGCGTCCTGCCCATACACGCCACGATGGCGACATCGCGTTCGTGGTGTCCTGCGGTGATGCCGGTGGCGATCCCGATGCACTCGGCGAGGCGGCGTTTGCAGCCGTCGGGCTGTCGGTTGAGCGGGCGGTGACCCTGGCGGACTCGCTCGGCGGCGTGCCTTCGATTCGGGCCGTGCCGTGACGACCCCTGCGGCACGCGCCGAGGAGCTGGCGGCGCTCGAGCGCGTAGCCCTTGCGTGTACTGCCTGCGGCCTCGCCGAAGGGCGAACCCAGGTTGTCTTCGGGGCCGGTGATGCGGACGCCGACCTGATGATCGTCGGTGAGGCTCCGGGCCAGCGCGAGGACGAGCAGGGCATTCCCTTCGTCGGCCCGTCTGGGAAGCTCCTCGAGACGTTGCTCGGCGAGATTGGGCTCGACCGTAGTGAGGTCTACATCGGCAACGTCGTGAAGTGCCGGCCGCCGCGTAACCGCGATCCACGACCGGATGAGATCGACGCCTGCGGTGACTACCTGCGCACGCAACTCCGTCTCGTGGACCCCAAGGTCGTCCTCACGCTCGGGAACTTCTCGTCCAAACTGCTGCTCAAGACCACGACCGGCATCACCCGCTTGCGCGGCACGGCCTACCCGTGGTGGGGCCGCTTCCTCGTGCCGACCTACCATCCGGCGGCCGCGTTGCGGGGGAGTGCTCGTGTGCTCGAGGAGATGCGGCACGACTTCTCCCTGCTCGCCAAGGTGATCTCGGGGGAAATCGTGAGAGAGACACCACCGAGCACCGAAGCCGACCACAATGGGGTCACGCCGGTGCCCGACACCGACGGACCCGACGACAATCCGCCTGCGCAAATGGACCTGTTCGCATGATCGCCATCGCCGCCGAATCTCCCGAAGCCACTCGCGCCGTGGGACGCCGCCTGGCCGGACTGCTCCGTCCCGGCGACATCGTGCTCCTGGCGGGGCGGCTCGGATCCGGCAAGACGGTGTTTGCTGCCGGTGTTGCAGATGGGCTCGGGGTGGATGAGCCGGTCACCAGCCCGACATTCGTGCTCGTCCACGAACATCAGGGGTTCCTTCCCGTGATTCATGCCGACGTCTATCGCTTGGGATCGAGCGCCGAGTTCGACGACTTGGAGCTGCCCTCGGCCGCCGACGACGGTGTGCTGCTCGTGGAGTGGGGCAACGCGGTCGCTTCATCCGTCCCTCCGGACCACCTCATGGTCGAGCTCGTCGTCGTGTCCGAGACGGAGCGTCGCATCGAGCTGACACCCATGGGAACATGGGACACCCGCCCGCTCGAGGAGATCACCGCGTGAAGATCCTTGCGATCGAGACGTCCACTCCGGCGTCGTCCGTTGCGCTCGGCGAAGACGACACGCTCGTTGCGATGTCCGTCCATGTCGACCGTCGCGGCCATGTGGAGTTCCTCGCGTCTGCCATCGACTTCTGCTTTGCCAGGGCGGGCTGGAAGCCCAGCGACCTCGAGTTGGTCGCCGTCGACGTCGGGCCCGGTCCCTACACCGGTCTGCGAGCCGGGATCGCCACGGCCCAAGGAATCGCTGCTGCCGTCGGGGTTCCGATTGTGACGGTCGGCTCGCTCACTGCGCTGGCGTTGCGTGCGGCGACAGGTCGTCGGCGCATTTGGCCGGTGATCGACGTGCGGCGTGGTCAGGTCGCCGTTGCGTCATATCGGCCGCTCCCGGGTGGTGTGGTGGCCGACACGAGCCCGGAGATCGTCACACCAGAGGAGTTTGCGGCGATGCTGGCGGCGGAGCCGGAAGACTCGCTGCTCGTCGGTGAGTGGCACGTGCTCCCCGAGGGGCTCATGCGAGGCCTGCATCGGGTCAAGACCGGTCGCCCCCGGTACCCCTCGGCCGACGTTCTACTCGAGATTGCGGCCCTACGTGCCGCCAACGACGACTTCGCCGGTGCCGAGGAGATCCGTCCGCTGTATCTCCGAGAGCCCGATGCTGCCATCAATTGGACCGACTTCCGGGAGGAGGGAGTTTGGCCGGGAGCGCCCTCGTGATGGCCCCGCCAGCGCCGACCACGCCGCAGTTCGAGATTCGGGCGATGACGCCCGACGATCTCATGGCGGTTGTGGAACTCGAACGCGACATCTATCCGCAGCCGTGGTCGATGCGCGTCTTCGAGGAGGAGCTTGCGCTGTCGAACCGCACCTACCTCGTAGCCGAGCTCGCCGCCGGTGAGTTGCTCGGCTACGGGGGGTTCCTTCTCGTTGAAGACGACGCCCACATCACGACGCTGGCCGTCGGTGAGTCGGCCCGGGGGCGTCGGCTCGGCACCCATCTGATGGTTGCGCTCGTCGCCGCTGCGCTCGCCCGAGGGGCGCGTCATCTCACCTTGGAAGTCCGGGTGTCGAACAAGGCGGCGCAAGCCCTCTATCGCCGATTCGGGTTCGCACCGGTCGGTCTGAGGAAGAACTACTACCGCAACGAGGATGCGATGGTCATGTGGGCCACCGACATCGACCAGGCGGGTTATCAGGCCCGGATGGAATCGATCATCGAACTGCTGGAGGAACAAGCGTGAGCGGCCCGTTGATTCTCGGGATCGAGACGAGTTGCGACGAAACCGGCGTCGCCGTCGTCGAAGGTTCGACGGTGCGGTCGTCCGTCCTGGCTTCTCAGACCGACCTCCATGCGCGGTTCGGGGGAGTCGTGCCGGAAGTTGCTGCGAGGGCCCACGTTGAGGCGTTGCGTCCTCTCGTCCATCGAGCACTCACGACCGCCGGAGTGCATTCCGACCAGCTCGACGCAGTCGCAGCTACCCAGGGTCCCGGGCTCGCCGGAGCATTGATGGTGGGCTTCTCGTTCGGGAAAGCGCTTGCCTGGAGTCTCGAGAAACCATTCCTCGGGATCGATCACATGGAGGGACATCTGTTTGCCCCATTGCTCGATCACGGTGCCTACGCCCCGCCCGCAGTCGTTCTCCTCGCCTCGGGAGGGCACAGCCAGATCGTCCACGTCCACGACTGGGGCCGGTACGAATTGATGGGGGCGACGATCGATGACGCAGCCGGCGAAGCGTTCGACAAGCTGGCGCGATTCATGGGACTCGGGTTCCCCGGCGGACCGGCGATCGACCGAGCGAGCGACGGCGGTGATCCGACCGCCGTTCGTTTCCCACGGGCTTTGCCCGATCGACCGTACGACTTCTCCTTCAGCGGCCTGAAGACCAGCGTGGTCACGTTCCTGGAGAAGGCCAAGGCCGAGAAGTCGGTTCCGCCGCTGGCTGATGTTGCCGCCTCGCTCCAGGAGGCGATCGTCGATGTGCTGGTCACCAAGACGTTCAACGCCGTCGAGGCGGCCGAAGTGACCACCGTGGCGGGTGGCGGCGGGGTCCTCGCAAACCGTCGCCTGCGAGCGCGGCTCCAGGAAGAGGCCGACCGGCGAGGCGTTGCGCTCTATCTGCCGTCACCGGCCCTCTGCACCGACAACGGCGCGATGATCGCGTCGGCGGGGACGTTCCGTCTTGGCCGGGGCGACGTGGCGAGCTGGCCGGCGGATGTGAATCCGGCGCTCCGCCTCGCCTGATGCGCAGTATGCGTGCCGGGCGGGTGCTCGGCATCGAGGTCTTCGTGGACCCCTCGTTGCTCGTGCTCGTGCTCATCCTGGCGTGGTCGCTGTTCATTCGCTTCAACATCGCCTTCCCGGCGACCACCAACCGAACGCTGCTCGTGCTTTCGATCGGCGGCGGCCTTCTCTTCATGGGCAGCGTCCTCGTGCACGAGTTGAGTCACTCGGTGGTGGCCAGGCGCCGGGGTCTGAGCGTGCGCCGGATTCGGCTCTTCATCTTCGGCGGCGTGTCGGAGATCGAAGAGGATGCCCGGACTCCGGGCGAGGAGTTTGCGGTCGCCTTCGCCGGGCCGGCAGCTTCGATCGCGCTCGGTGTGCTTCTCCTGCTCGTCGCCTGGCCGTTCTCCGGAGCCACAGCGTCAATGGTGCGACTGCTCGGCCTGATGAACCTGCTTCTCGCAGTGTTCAACCTCCTTCCCGGCCTCCCGCTCGACGGCGGGCGGGTGCTGCATGCGGCGATCTGGCAGCGCAGTGGCGACCGGACGAGGGCAACCAGGACGGCCGTCACGGTCGGGCGAGGACTTGGTGTGCTGATGATGGCCGGCGGCGGTTTTCTGGTCGTGGGGTGGGGGGACCTCGCAGGGATCTGGCTGCTTGTCGTCGGTTGGTTCCTCTACCAGGCGGCCTCCGCATCGCTCGTGCGCGAGCGGCTGCGCGAGCGGGCAGGAAACGGCACCCTTGGGGCAGTGATGCGCCCCGTCTTCGAGTCGGCCGACGGCTCGTTGACCGTGGCTGCGCTGCTGGAGCACTACGGGTGGGGCGACCACCTTCGCGCGGTGCCGGTCACGATCGACGGCCGTGTCCGAGGGGTGATCGGCGACCGGGAGATCACGACGACGGCGCCCGAGGCCCGAGCAACACTGACTGTGGCCCAGGTGATGACCGAGATCGGGCCTCACGACGTCGTCGACATGTCCGAGCCGCTCCTCGAGTTCCTCGCGCGCGACGCATCGCCATCGCGCCGAGTGCTCGTCACCGACGACAACCGAGTCGTCGGCATCGTCACCGGTGAAGAGTTGGCGCATTTGTTCGAGTGAGTTTCGGCTGCAGCAGGCTGCAGCCGAGTTCTCGCCTCGCCTCCGGCTCGTCTCGTAGCGGTGCGGCCTCCCGGCCGCACTCTCTGCGGGTCACACCGCACAGGTCGCTGTGACCCGGCTAGCCGGCACAAAGGCCGGCAAGAATCGAGGCTACGGGGCCCGGGTCCGTCGCTTAGCACTCGTGAGAACGCTCTGCTAGCAGTCCGTACCAGAGAGTGCTACGATCTGGCACTGGTAAGCATCGACTGCTAATCCGCTCTTCAACAAGGAGGAAGTCGGACGATGAATCTGAAGCCCCTGGGAGACCGCATCGTGGTCAAGCCCAAGGAGGAGGACGAGGCCCGCACCGCCAGCGGTCTCGTGATTCCGGACACCGCCAAAGAGAAGCCCCAATTGGGCGAAGTCCTCGCGGTAGGCCCGGGCGAGTTCAAGGACGGCGAGCGCACGCCGATCGACGTTGCCGTCGGCGATCTCGTCTTCTACTCCAAGTACGGCGGCACCGAGGTGAAGTACGAAGGCGAGGACTACCTGATCCTGTCCTCCCGTGACGTTCTCGCCGTTCTCGGATAGGAGAGTCTGAACAAATGGCTGCAAAGGAACTGAGGTTCAACGAGGAGGCCCGTCGTGGCCTCCAGGCGGGCGTCGACAAGCTCGCCGACACCGTGAAGGTGACGCTCGGCCCCAAGGGTCGCAACGTCGTGCTCGAGAAGAAGTGGGGCGCTCCCACGATCACGAACGACGGTGTCACCATCGCCAAGGAAATCGAGCTCGACGACCCATACGAGAACATGGGTGCCCAGCTCGCCAAGGAAGTCGCCAACAAGACGAACGATGTCGCAGGCGACGGCACGACCACCGCAACGGTGTTGGCCCAGGCCATGGTGACTGAGGGTCTGCGCCTCGTTGCCGCCGGCTCCAACCCGATGGAGCTCAAGACGGGCATCGAGGATGCGGTCGCCAAGGTCGTCGAGCACATCGGCGAGATGGCCACCCCGGTCGACTCGACGGCTCGTGATCAGATTGCGTACGTCGCCGCCAACTCTGCGGCAGACAGCACGATCGGTGAGCGCATCGCCGAAGCGCTGCAGAAGGTCGGCAACGAGGGTGTCATCACCGTCGAGGACAGTCAGACGTTCGGCGTCGAGTTGGAGTTCACCGAGGGTATGCAGTTCGACAAGGGCTACATCTCCCCGTACTTCATCACCGACCCGGATCGTCAGGAGGCCGTGCTCGAGGATCCGTACATCCTCATCGCCAACTCCAAGATCTCGTCGGTGCAGGACATGCTGCCGGTGCTGGAGAAGGTCATGCAGACCGGCAAGCCGGTGCTCGTGCTCTCCGAGGACGTCGAGGGCGAGGCGCTCGCCACGCTGGTCGTCAACCGGATCCGCGGCACCTTCTCGTCGGTCGCCGTCAAGGCCCCCGGCTTCGGTGAGCGGCGCAAGGCCATGCTCCAGGACATTGCGATCCTGACGGGTGGCCAGGTCATCTCCGAAGAGGTCGGCCTGAAGCTCGAGAACGTGACGCTCGACATGCTGGGTCGTGCCCGCAAGGTCGTCGTCTCCAAGGACGACACCACGATTGTCGAGGGCGCCGGAAGCCACGACGAGGTCGAGGCTCGGGTCAAGCAGATCCGCCAGGAGATCGACAACTCCGATTCCGACTGGGACCGTGAGAAGCTCTCCGAGCGCCTTGCGAAGCTGGCCGGCGGCGTTGCCGTCATCAAGGTCGGCGCCGCAACCGAGGTCGAGCTCAAGGAGAAGAAGCACCGCATCGAGGACGCTATCCAGGCGACCAAGGCGGCCGTGGAAGAGGGCATCGTGCCCGGCGGCGGCGTTGCCCTGCTTCGTGCCCAGGAAGCCATCGACAAGGCTCGTGGGGGCACCGACGACGTGAAGGCCGGTCGCCAGCTCGTGCGCAAGGCGCTCGAGTGGCCGCTCCGCCAGATCGCCGTCAACGCCGGCCACGAAGGTGGTGTCATCGTCGAGCACGTCCGCAACGACTCCGGCAACAACGGCTTCAACGCCGCGACCGGTGAGTACGAGGACCTCATGGCCGCCGGTGTCATCGACCCGGCCAAGGTCACCCGCTCGACGCTGCAGAACGCGGCTTCGATCGCGGCGCTCCTGATCACCACCGAGGCACTCGTTGCCGAGGAGAAGGTGGACGAGCCTGCCCATGCCCACGCCGGTGCCGGCGGCATGGAAGGGATGATGTAACCCGACGCTTGTGCGGCGCCTTGGCGCCACACAACCTACGACGAGGGCCGCCATTCGGGCGGCCCTCGTCGTTCTCGGTGCTTCGCACCGAGGTCGGGCGTCTCGAGTCTCGAGTCTCGAGTCTCAGGTCTCAGGTCTCAGGCGAGCACTCGCTACTCGCTACTCCGTACTCCTGAAGAAACTCCGCAACCCGGGCGATCACTGCGTCTCCCGCTTCTCTGTGTGGCGCGTGGGCGATGTTGTCGAGGATCCAGGTTGTGGCCGGGCCGCCGACGGCTTTGGCGATCCAGTCGACGTGTTCGGCGACTGCGTATTCGTCGTGCTCGCCTTGCAGGGCGAGGACCGGGGAGGTCACGGTGGCGAGCTCCTCGGTGATGTCCCAACCATCGAACATGGGATCGAGCCACGTGTCGGCCCAGGCATGGAACATCGCATCGGTCTGCGCACCGTGGTGTCGTTCGAGGGCCTGCTTCAAGCCGGCTCGGTAGCGCTCCCTGGCGTGTTCGATGCCCCTCCGGGCGATGTCCTCGGCGATGACATGGCCGGCCTCGCTCACCACCGCCGCAACACGACTGGGGTGGATCGCTGCGTGGAGGAGCGCAATGGTTGCTCCGTCGCTGTGCCCGTAGCTGACGACCCGGTCGATACCGAGCTCGTCGAGGAGTTCCTCGTAGATCTCCGCCTCCTCAGCGTGGTAGCGAGGACCGCGCCGTCCCGGAAGCGGATCGGAAGCGCCATGGTTGCGGCGCTCATAGACGATCGTGTTCAGCCCGGCGGCATCGGCGAGGCGTGCCGGGAACGATCGCCACTGCGGGATCGAGCCGAGTCCTTCGTGGAGCAACACGAGCCGGGTGCCGCGGTCGCTGGCGACATCGATCTCCCGAACGTGATGGCGCGTGCCGCGCACCGTGATGAACCGATCGTGAACCTCCACGCCGCCATCCTCGCAGCACGCGGAGTGTTGCGGTCTAAGCCTGAGTTTGGGCCTTGCCAAACTCAAAGCTGATGGGTGATGCCTCCGGTATCACCCATCAGCCCGCCACTGGTCGAGCTGCGCCTCCCAGCCGCCACGATCGACGACGGTGCAGCCGCTCTGGCCCAGGAGGGCGAAGAACGCCTCGCAGTCGCTCCCGAGCCGCAACTCGACCGAGGTGACGCGCTCGTATTGGAAGAGGCTGGTGTAGATGTCGGCGAGGAAGAACGATCGAGCCGGCTCCTGATTGATTCCGGTGAGTGTGCTCACCGGGGTCCCGAAGTTGACGAGTACCGCTCCGTCGGCCAGCTGGACGGAGTTGACGGCATTGGCGGTGCCGGCGGACCAGAACGACGTGAATCCGTCCGCCCGCTCTTCGGCCGTCGGGCCGGCGACGATCTGCTCCATGGTGTTCGTGAGGAGCGCAGTGCTCTCGTCGACGGTGCGGAAGACGTAGGTGGCGTTTGACGGCAGATCCGGGTTGCCGCACGGCATGAAGATGCGCAGCACCATCTGTCCACGGTCGGCGGTGGGCTGGCGTCGATCGCAGCTCGTCGGTGCGACCGTTGTCGGTGCAACCGTCGGCGTGCCCGGGTCGACGATGACGATGTCGGGGACCGTCGTCGATCCCGGCGTGACCACGCCCTCAGGCAGGGTCTCCGTAGAGGCGAGCGTGCCGTCTCCGTTGGCGGCGGTCTCGTCGGACGAGAGCACGCGGAGGAATGCCACGACGATGACGACGGCGATCACCACCGAAACGGCAGCGATGAGCACGTGCTGGACGGCTTCGAGAATACGTTCGGTGCTGGGTCCGGGTCTCGTGGTCATCGACATTCTCCACGATTCCAACGGTTGAAACGACGTCTGAGGTTCCCGGCCCAACGGCGGCTCATGCCCACGCTTGCTCCCGGTATCGCTCTCGCTCGACCCACCACTCCCGCTCCAACAGGCCCCACACCGTGTGGTCGAGCCACTCGTGTCCGACCTTCACTTCCTCGCGCAGGGTGCCTTCGAATCGGAATCCGAGCTTCTCAGCGACTCGCTCCGATCCGAGATTCCCGACGGCAATCCGCAGCGCAACTCGGTGCAGTCGTAGCTCTTCGAAAGCGATCTGGAGCGCTCGTGCCGTTGCCTCGGTGCAGACGCTGCGACCGGTCTCACTCGTCCGAACCCAGTACCCGATCTCGCCGACGAGGTTCGGCGTTGAAGTGAACCAAATCGACACATTGCCGACATGGCGGCCGGGATCCTCTGGTCGCCGGATGGCGAAGTCCCATGCCCGGCCCTCATTCCATGCGGAAATGGAGTCCCGAACGTAGTGCTGTGCCGTGGGACGGGTGTAGTTGCCTGCGGCCCACGGCAACCACTTGCGCAACTCGGGAAGGGATTCCTTGACTGCGTCGTAGACCGCGGCGGTGTCGCGCCGGCGGAATGGGCGCAACGTGAACCGCGGCGTGTGTCGGGGTCCCGAGTCGAGTTGGGGCATGCCCGGAGCCTATCGCCCTGGCTGCGTCGAGGGCAGGATCGTCGCAGCGGCGGCCGTGATCCTGGCTCCGGAGGTCTCGTATGCTGGCGCTCGTGCACGACATCTGGGAACGTCTCGAAGCTCTGCCGCCGGTTGCTCATCCGGCCGAGGCGAGATCGGCAGTCCTCGTTCCGCTCTATGTGGATGGTGACGAGGTTCGGGTCGTGCTCACCAAACGCCCCGACGACATGCGAACCCACCCGGGCGATGTGGTGTTTCCGGGCGGCCGTATGGAGAACGGGGAAGGCCCGGTTGCCGCTGCGATCCGCGAAGCGCACGAGGAGGTGGGGATCCGAGAAGGCGACGTCGAGGTCATCCTCGGTGGGCTCACACCGCTCACGACGCGCAACCGCAACAACCTCATCGTCCCCGTCGTTGCGCGAATCGCTCGGCCGGAGGAGTTGATTCCGGATCCTTCGGAAGTCGACGTCATCATCGAACCGACGCTCAGCGAGATGCTCGATGAAGGTCGCTGGGTCACCAGTGACTGGATGGGGCACACCCTCTGGTTCTACGAGTTCGATGCAGGCACGCTCTGGGGAGCGACGGCGTTCATGATGCGCGAGTTCCTGGAGTACTTGAGGTAGCAGTTCTCAGTCGTCAGTCGTCAGTCGTCAGTCGTCACGGGATCGGCGAGTCGAGGAAGCTCAGCATGGCGGCGAGGACGATGACGATCAGGATGATGAAGAACCCCACCGTTGCAAGGCGGCGAATCGGCTGGGCCTGGTCGGTTTCGGCCGACGGTGTTCGGCGCCGTTGGCTGGGCGCGGGCGGCGGCGGTGTTTGGTCGAGCTCCCGGCGGGCGGCGAGCAGCTGATCCTCGGGCACGAGGACTTCGACACCCCCGGTCGCCAGCTCCATCGAAGGGAACATCCCGCCGACGGTGTCCCGTCTCGTCGTTGCACGGATCCCGGCACCGGCGAGGCGCTGCACGACGAGATCCGCCTCCATCTCGCTCCCGTAGGCGCCGACGACTGCGAACTCGCTCATGAGACCAGGGTATCGCCGTCACTGGGTAGGCCGCAGGCCCACGTCCTACGCTCTGTCCATGGAGTTGGCAGGAAGAACGTGCATCGTGACCGGTGGCGCCTCGGGCATCGGCGCCGCGCTCTGTCGTCGCTTCGCCGAGGAGGGTGCCGGGGTCGTTGTCGCCGACATCGACGCCGGCGGTGCGGAAGGCATCGCCGCTGAGATCGCAGGGTACGCATACCCAATCGACGTCACGGACGAGGCAGCCAATCGTGCACTTGTGGCATTCGCCGAGGAACGCCTCGGACCGGTCGATGTGTTCGTCGCCAATGCCGGGATAGCAGTTGCCGGCGACGTCTTCCTCGACGATGGCTCATGGGAGCGCATGCTGTCGGTCAACTTCCGATCGCATCTCTATGCCGCGCGTGCTGTGCTCCCCGGCATGCTCGAACGAGGGGAGGGCTACCTGGTGCACACGGCGTCCGCCGCCGGACTCCTGACGCAGCTCGGTTCTGCCCCATACGCGGTGACGAAACACGCCGTTGTCGCTCTGGCGGAGTGGCTGGCGATCACCTACGGCGACCGCGGTATTCGGGTATCCGTGCTGGCACCCCAGGCCGTACGCTCCAAGATGACCGAGGGGATCGAGACGGGCGATTCACCGCTGGCGGTCGCCGGGGTCGACGGGATGCTCGAGGCCGAGGTCGTTGCCGACGATGTTGTCGACGCGATGGCTGACGAGCGGTTCCTCATCCTGCCGCACCCCGAGGTCGCGGAGTATCTGCGGCGGAAGGTGGCCGACTACGACCGCTGGCTCGTTGGGATGCGCCGCCTCCAGGATCGATTCATCGTCCGGGACGATGGCTAGCCTCAGGCGCCATGCTGTCATCTGAAGAAGCCAGGGTGCTCGGTGCGATGGTCGAGAAGGCCATGACCACCCCGGACAACTATCCGATGTCGCTCAATGCGGTCGTCACGGCCTGCAACCAGGTATCGAATCGCGAACCGGTCGTTTCGTACGACGAAGCTCAAGTCGAACTGATCTTGCGGGGGCTCGCCGATCGTGGCCTTGCCAAGATGGTGCATCGTCCCGGCGATCGAGTGGTCAAGTATCGCCACGCGCTCGATGCCGACCTGGAGGTCGGTGCACAGGAGATCGCCCTGCTCGCCGTGCTGTTCCTCCGGGGAGCGCAGACTCCAGGTGAGCTGCGACAACGCACGCAGCGGTACGTCGAGTTCGCATCGCTTCCGGAGCTCGAGACGACGCTCGAGGGTCTGCGTCACCGTGATCGGGCTCTCGTCGAGCGGCTCGACCGCAGACCCGGCCAGAAGGAGCACCGGTACCGGCACCTCCTCACCGATGAGGAACCGTCGATGGTGAGCCACGATGCCGGAGGATTCGGCGAGACCGACCCGATGCCCTCGCCTCCGGCCGCTGCCGAGCCGGATGCGGTCGCCGAGCTGCGAGCCGAGGTCGAAGAACTCAGGTCGAGAGTGGATCAGATCGCGGAGGCGCTCGGTCTCGAGTGACTCAACTCGATTCGTCTCGCTGACGTAGTGCATCGGCCTGGAGTTTGAGGTCCCTGTGGTCGACGACTGCGAGGCGCGCCGCAGCGATCAGACGAGGCCACTCGGACTGCGAAACCAACAGGATGTCGTCGATGGCCTTCTCAGGCGGGCTCACCTCGTCGTAGCAGTCGTGCCATGCGAGCTCGACCAACTCGAGGAGGTCGAGGACGCGTTCGGTGTCGTCCTTGGCAAAGCGCGTCGCAACCAGCGGGCGACGAATCGCCCGACGTTCGGCTCGACCGACCGCCACTGCCATCTCCTCCGTCGCTTGTGATGACACCGTACATGCGCCGCGGCTCGCGCTCGCCCGACCGGGCGCCCGCCGAGTTGGTCTGGCATCATTCGGAGAGCGTCCGACGAGGTGCCTGCATGCTCATCGCCGTCGCCGGCTCGATCGGAGCCGGCAAGTCCACCGTCGCTCGAGCGATCGCCAACGAGCTCCGGCTTCCACTGGTGTCGATCGACGACGACAAACGTGCCGAGGGAGCGACCACCACGGAGTTCGAGGGGTGGGTGTCGAGTGGCACGCCGTTCCCCGATTGGTTTCGCGCCCGAGCATTCGATCGGACAGTGAAGCGACTCGCCTCAATGGTGGGCGAGCATCCACATGCCATTGTCGAAGAGACG
This sequence comes from Acidimicrobiia bacterium, assembly GCA_030066755.1. Lineage (GTDB taxonomy): Bacteria > Actinomycetota > Acidimicrobiia > Spongiisociales > UBA5794 > JASJAX01. Next base: position 20,899 of record JASJAX010000036.1, on the reverse strand, counting down.
TTCCATCGCAAGGCGATCCGCGACACGTTCTTCGATGAGGCGGCGCAACTCATGGATGGCCTTCTGCTCGTCGAGGTAGTGGCTGCGGAGGCAACGGTCCTCGCTCGGCTCGAGCGCAGGGCGACCAGGGAAGCCGATCACCTGGCCGGCGCCGCCATGTATCAGGCGTTCCTCGGGATCTCCGACGCACAGGATCGAACGGACTACCTCTTCCCGAATGACGGTGACTTCGACGCTGAGGTCGAACGGTGCTGTCGGTTTCTCCGGGAGCAGCTCGATGAGCTGTCACCCGTCCTCGGCGAGTCGTAACGCGGTTGCCACCTCGAATTGCACCTGGAAGTCGGGATCCTCGGCGATCTGTTCCACCGTCGTCCGGCTGGGGCCGATGCCGAGCTCGGCGAGGGCACGGACCGCCTTCCATCGGGTCCACGCGTCGGCGTCACCCAACGCCGTCTCGAACACCTTGCGGAGTGACTCGTCCTCGGTGTCGGCGGCAGCATCGAGCGCGGTGCGTCGGACCAACAGTGACGTGTCCTTGCGGCCTCGGGCCACGATCTCGTGGCGCAGGCCCGGATCGGTGGTTTCGATCAGAATCGCGACGGCGACCCTGCGAAGTCTCGGGTCGTCAGACTCGAGCGCCGCTCGCAACCGTGTGCGGTCGTTCTCGTCATCCGGATCCATGAGGTGGAGTTCGTCGGCGGCTGCACCGGGATGGAGAGCCCCGGCCTCGTGGAGCAGCTCGTCCCGGGTTCGTTCCGGCGCAACATGAGTGGCCGACTCGCCGCTTGCGAACAGCTCGGTGATCAAGCCCAGGAGGGGTTCGAGGCGGAGCTCCCACGACGAGCCTGCACCAATGCCGATCGTCAGGAAGTCGCCGGCGATCATGACGTCGGTCACATCGTGCTCTCCGAAGAGTCGTCGGACCCTCGAGTCATCGGGAAGGTCGGCATCGGTGCGGCGATACCATCGCCCCGGCGCCGGGGTACCGCCGATCGAGAACTTGACCTTGCGCGGGTGTGGGGTCGGTTCGGGCACCACGGGCCCGTCGAAGATTCGATCGAAGATCGAAGGAGCCTCGGTACCGCCACCTGAGATCCACAACTCGTACCGCTCGTTGCGGATCCCGTGCGCCAGGGTCAGGCCTGCGCCGAGGTCGTGGTCCCACCACCCGGCGTCGAGGTGGGGCACGACGAGATCGCTGAGCCGACCGGCGTCATCGTCCGTCCACGGCAATGGTGAGAAGAACTGCTTGAGCAGGTCCTTGAAGGGGCCGAGCTCCTCGAACGGCAGCGACATCGCCACATCAGCGGTCAGGTATCCGGACGCCGTCCCGACCAGTTCTCGACTCACTGCGGCGGCCCGCCCTGCGTCGAGATCGGATGGACGGTCCGTGACGTCTGCCATAGACCCAATGTACCGCGAGGCGCCGGTGATCAGTTGCTGCGGTCGGATGGGAGCGTCCCGCCGAGTGACAGCAGCTCGGCTGAGCGTCCATCTGCCGTCAAGAGGTACGTGACCTGCGGGTCGCAGACGAGCACGTCGCCGCTCGGTTCGACCAGGAACACGCCGTTCGGTCCTCCAACTGCAGGTGAGGTCGAGTTGCCCAAGGCGACGATCGAGCGTTGCGTCCCGTCGCACGTGTCTGAGTCGCTCAACACGATCACCCGAAGCAGGATGCCGTCGACCCGATAGCGGCACTCGTCGCCGGTCGGAGCTGTCTCGGGGACGGCCGATGACTCGAACGCCGCCGACACCTCCTGGGGAGGCGCCAGGCCACACGGATCCAAGCTCCATGGGATCGCTCGGGGCTCGGCATCATCCCCGCCGCAGGCACCGAGGGCTGCGAGCAGGAGAGCCGTCGCCATGACTCGCCTCGAGCGCCGGCGCCGAATCGTCCCCCCGGGGCGAGCGGTGTGTTTCACGTCCCTATGGACCCCTCAGGATCAGGCCGAGTTCCCGTTTCGCTCTTCATACCGCAGCAGACCGATGACCACACCTTCGGCGAGGGCCTTCCATGATGCATCGATGATGTTCTCGTGCACACCGACGGTGCCCCATTGCGCGCCCACGTCGGCGTGCTCGATCAGAACCCGGACTCGCGCTGATGTGCCATCCGACGAGTCGAGGTCCCGCACGCGGTAGTCGACCAACCGCATGCGGTCGATCTGGGGGTACGCCGTGCGCAACGCAGCGCGGAGCGCCCGGTCGAGCGCCGACACCGGGCCGTCGCCCTCCTTCGTGGTGACCATCCGTTCTCCGGCGACGTGGACCTTGACCGTGGCCTCGGCCACGACCTCACCAGCTCGCTGCTCGACGAACACCCGATACGACTCGAGTTCGAAGAAGGGCTGAGTCCATCCCTGCACCTCGCGCAGGAGGAGCTCGAACGACCCATCGGCTGCCTCGAACTGGTACCCGTCGTGCTCGAGCTCCTTGATGCGGTCCACAACGGCTTGCGCATCCTCGGCGGTGAGTTCGAGACCCTGGGCTTCGGCTTTGGCGAGCACCGTCGACCGACCGGCCAGCTCGGACACCACGACCCGGGTGGCGTTTCCGATCGAGTCGGGGTTGAGGTGCTCGTAGGCATCGGGCCGGCGGGCCAGTGCCGACGTGTGCAGCCCGGCCTTGTGGGTGAACGCCGACACTCCGACGTAGGGGAGATGGGGATCGAGGGTGAGGTTCACGATCTCCGAGAGGTGATGGGAAACCCGGGTGAGGTGCGGCAGGTGGCCTTCGGGGATGACCTCGTAGCCCATCTTGAGGGCGAGGTTGGGGATCACCGAGCACAGGTCGGCGTTGCCGGTGCGTTCGCCGTAGCCGTTGATACATCCCTGCACCTGATACACGCCGGTACGGACCGCAGTCAGCGAATTGCCGACTGCCATCCCCGAGTCGTTGTGGAAGTGGCACCCGAATACTGCATCGGGGATCCGGTCGGTCATTTCGCCGACGATCCGCTCGACCTCGTGGGCGAGGAACCCACCGTTCGTGTCGCATAGGACGAGACGCTCGGCCCCGGACTCGTGGGCGGCCTGGAGCACGGCTGCGGCGAAGTCCGGGTTGGCCCGGTAGCCGTCGAAGAAGTGCTCTGCGTCGAAGAACACCTGGCGACCTTGACTGCGGAGATACTCGATCGAGTCGGCCACCATCGCAACGGCCTCGGCCGGTGAGGTCCGGAGCGCGTGTTCGACGTGGTAATCCCACGACTTGCCGACCAGGCAGATCACGTCCGTCTCGGCGGCCAGGAGGGCTGCGAGCTGCTCGTCGTCGGCGGGATTGGTGTTGGCTCGGCGGGTACTTCCGAATGCGACCAACGTCGACGTCTCGAGCTTCAGCTCGGTTTGGGCGCGCCGGAAGAATTCGTCGTCCTTCGGGTTGGCGCCCGGCCAGCCGCCTTCGATGTAGGCCACCCCGAGCTGATCGAGCAGGCGCGCGACTTCGAGCTTGTCGCCTGCGGTCAACGAGATCCCTTCCTGTTGGGTCCCGTCGCGCAACGTGGTGTCGTAGATCTCGACTCGGGGGGTCGTCATGGCTGGCTCCTGGCTACGTGGTATCGGCTGGCGGCTGGGTGGTCCTGAGCAATGAGAAACCCTCCGTCTCCGGAGGGTCGCAGCGGCGTACACGCCGCTCGAGCGGCATGTACGCCTACGTAATCTCGATGCCGTTGCCGGCGATACTCACCATGGCGGGCAGTATGCCGGGGGCGTCGGTGGCCGTCAATCTCTCGGGGTGTGCGGCGTTGCCACTGATCAGGTGGCTCGGTAACCTCGCCCCATGAACGCACGCACCGATCGCTGGGTTTGGCCGAACTGAGGCCACCTCGCGCGCGGTGACGCCGCCGGTGGCTCCTCGCAGCCCCGGCGGTTTCTTGTGTCCGGAGTGACCGCAAGATCTGAGCAACGAACACCACGATCGAACACAGGGACGGAGCATTGAGCACGAAGCAACGGGTCTTCTCGGGAGTGCAACCCACCGGGGAGATGCACATCGGTACCTACCTCGGTGCCTTCCGCAACTGGGTACGTCTCCAGGACGAGTACGACACGATCTACTGCATCGTCGATCAGCACGCCATCACCTTGCCCCAGGATCCCGATGACCTGAGGCGCAACCGCATCGCCGGGGCCAAGGTGCTGCTCGCTACGGGCATCGACCCCGAGCGGGCGCTGGTCTATGCACAGAGCTACGTGCCGCAGCATGCCGAGCTGTCGTGGCTCCTCGGAGTGATGACCCCCATGGGCGTGCTCAATCGGATGACGCAGTACAAGGACCGGTTGGCGCAAGGCCATGCCGCCAACCTCGGCTTGTTCTCGTATCCGGTCCTCATGGCTGCGGACATCCTGATCCATCGCGCCAATCTGGTTCCGGTCGGCGACGATCAGAAGCAGCACCTCGAGATGACCCGCGATCTCGCCGAGCGCTTCAACAACCGGTACGGCGACATCTTCCCGATCCCGGAACCGCTCATCCCGGAGACGGCGGCGCGAGTGATGTCGCTCGCTGACCCGACCTCCAAGATGTCCAAGTCCGACGAGAACGTGCGGAGCCGCGTGGGCATCGTCGATCCGCCGGATGTGGTCGTGAAGCGCATCAAATCGGCCATGACCGACTCCGAGCCGACCGTGCGCTACGACCCCGAGCACAAGGCCGGGATCTCCAATCTGCTCGAGATCATGTCCGCCGCCACCGGACGGTCGATCGACGATCTCGTTGCCGAGTTCGGCGATAGCGGGTACGGCACCTTCAAACTCGCCGTTGCCGACGCGCTGGTCGACCTACTCACGCCGATCCGTGAGCGCTACAACGAGCTCGACGACGGGGACATCGTGAAGGTCCTCGCCGACGGGGCGGAGCGTGCCGAAGCCCAAGCCGAGCACTACATGCGAGAAGTCCGCACCGCCATCGGCCTGAACAAGCTGTAGCCGGCGACGGAGTCGCCGGAGTACTGAGTACCGAGTACGGAGTACTGAGTACAGAGACTGGGTGGTCTTGCCTGACGACTGACTACTGACGACCGACGACGTCTTCCAGGAACCGCTGGATTCCGCTGATGACGTAGTGGGTTCTCAGGGAGTCGAGGACGTCGAAGGCGTGGTTGGCACCGGGGATTTCGGCGTACACCACGGGTGAGTCCGAATTCGAGCGGAGCGCATCGACGAACTGTTCGGCTTCCGCCGTCGGCACGACCGCGTCTGCAGCGCCGTGGATGACGAAGAACGGCGGCGCCCCTGCGTGGGCCTGGTCGAGTGGCGACGCTTCTCGGTATCGCTGCTCCGCGTCACGCCGGGACGCGCGCATGACACCTCGGGGGATGATCGGCCATTCGTCGCGGGTCTGGTTGCGGTTCAAGAAGTCGTAGATGCCGTAGATCGGAACGGCAGCCTGGATCGACGTGTCTGAATCCTCGAAGCCGGGTTGATACTCGAGTCGGTTCGCCGTCAGCGCCAGCAGCGCCGCCAGATGGCCGCCGGCGGATCCGCCGGTCACGGCGATGAAGCCCGGGTCGATGCCGTACCGACGGCCGTCTGACCGCATCCATGCCACAGCTCGCTTGAGACCCACGAGTTGGTCGGGGAAGACGGCCTCAGGGACCAGGGGATACGACGCAGCGACACAGACCCATCCAGCACGCGCCATTCGGTGGAGCAATGGCCGCGCCTGCTGGCGGCGGTTGCCACCCCGCCAGGATCCACCGTGGATCTGCAGCAGCGCAGGATGCGGTCCCGGTCCGAGGTCACGGCGGCGATAGACGTCCACGGCGACCCCGTCGGCGTACTCGATGTCCTCGATCCGTTCGATGTCACGTGGAAGCCGGTACGGGTACGCGGCGAACACGCGCCGCCACTCGATGTGGGCGAACCCATCGGGGTCGATGCCGGCCTTGCGCAACGCCTCGGCGACGACGTGTTTCGTTCGGGCCGCTCGCCATTGGATGACGACGTAGCCGACCCACGTCGCGACGGTGAGCCAGAGTCCGATCCGCCCAATCCGGTGTTCGAGCGCACCGGCCCAGATCAGGAGGGCGCCGACGATTGCATGAATCGTCACCCGCAGGGGCACTGCCTCCGCCGCCAGCAAGGCCGGAAACCACCATGGCCGCAGCGCCGGATGCCGGTCGGCGTTCGCCGCCCGCAACGCATTGATCGCCCCGACGAGGGCGAAGAGCGACAAGACGAAGAGCACCCGGCCGGCAAGCATGATTTGTCAGGCTAGGACGACCCGTGGCATTGGGCTCTCGGTACTCGGTACTCGGTACTTTGTACTCCTCGGTTCGGGTCTCGACCCGAACCGAGGCCCTGGTACTCTTCGCCTTCGCTGGTGCCAAACGCTGTTGAAGGGGTCGTGGGTCGTGGAGATCGAGATCGGGATCGCCAAGTCAGGTCGTCGCGCGTGGGGGTTCGACGACATCGCCATCGTTCCGTCCCGGCGGACGCGAGACCCTGAGCTCGTCGACCTCTCATGGGAGATCGACGCGTTCACGTTCGACCTGCCGATGATGGCGTCCGCCATGGACTCCGCCGTCAGCCCGGCAACGGCGATCGAGATCGGCAAGCTCGGCGGTCAAGCGGTGCTCAACCTCGAAGGGCTCTGGACTCGGTACGCCGACCCGAAGCCGATCTACGCGGAGATCGCCGCGGCGCCGGTCGACGAGGCAACCCGCACGATCCAGAAGGTCTACCAGGAGCCCGTCAAGCCGGAGCTCATCACGCAACGGGTCGCCGAGATCAAGGCGGGGGGAGTGCTGGCCGCAGCAAGCCTGACGCCGCAGCACGTCGAGGAGCTGCATCCGTTTGCCCTTGCCGGCGGCCTCGACATCCTGGTGATCCAGGGCACGGTTGTGTCCGCCGAGCATGTCTCCGAGCGCACGGAGCCGCTCGACCTCTTCAAGTTCATCGCCGCCATGGACGTCCCGGTCATCGTGGGGGGCTGCGCCTCCTACTCGGGCGCTTTGCATCTGATGCGAACCGGGGCTGCCGGTGTCCTCGTCGGGGTCGGTCCCGGGGCCGCTTGCACGTCGCGAGGCGTCCTCGGCATCGGTGTGCCGCAGGCCACGGCAATTGCCGATGCCGCCGGTGCCCGGACGCGTTACCTCGAGGAGACCGGCCGGTACGTCCACGTCATCGCCGACGGCGGGATGCGCACCGGCGGTGACGTAGCAAAGGCCATTGCCTGTGGCGCCGACGCCGTCATGTTGGGATCGCCGATCACGGCAGCCGAGGAAGCACCGGCCCAGGGGTACCACTGGGGGATGGCGACGTTCCATCCGACCCTGCCACGGGGCACCAGGGTCCAGACCGGTCGACTCGGCACGATCCGCGAGATCCTCCTCGGGCCGGCTCACGAGAACGACGGGCGGCGCAACCTGTTCGGGGCGCTCCGTGTCTCGATGTCGACCACCGGTCACGCCAGCGTCAAGGAGTTCCAGAAGGCGGAAGTGATGGTCGCCCCGGCTCTGCAGACCGAAGGCAAGCGGCTCCAGCAGTCGCAGTCGGTCGGGATGGGTTGATGGCGGCGGTAGGTCACGCCTCCGTCGGGGATTTCGACCGCGTCCTCGTCCTCGACTTCGGAGCCCAATACGCCCAGTTGATCGCACGTCGGGTGCGCGAAGCGCACGTCTTCTCGGAAATCGTGCCTCGAGACATCACTGCAGCCGAGGTACGTGAGCGACGTCCCGCAGGCATCATCCTGTCGGGCGGCCCGGCATCGGTGTACGCCGACGATGCGTACGAGATCGACCCAGCGATCCTCGACCTGGGGATCCCCGTCCTCGGCATCTGTTACGGCCACCAGGTCATCGCCCACACACTTGGCGGGACCGTGAGCCGCAACGACGTCGCCGAATACGGTCGTGCCGATCTCGAGCTGGCCGGTTCGTCGCTGATCTTCCATGAACTCCCCGAGCAGCAAGTCGTCTGGATGAGCCATCGAGATGCGGTGGCAGCGCCTCCGGACGGGTTCACGGTCACCGCGTCGACACCGGATTCGCCCGTTGCGGCGATGGAGAGCCGTGAACGTGGCATCTACGGCGTGCAGTTCCACCCCGAGGTCGCCCACACGCCTCGAGGGCAAGAGATGCTCAAACACTTCCTGTACGAGGCATGCCACGCCCGGCCCATGTGGACCCACGTCGGGATCATCGAGCAGGCCGTCGACGAGGTGCGCACCGCCGTGGGCGACGCCACTGTGATCTGCGGGCTCTCCGGCGGGGTCGACTCATCCGTGGCCGCCGCATTGGTCCACCGTGCTGTAGGCGATCAGCTCGTGTGCGTGTTCGTCGATCACGGGCTCCTGCGCAAGGGTGAGGCCCAACAGGTCGAGGAGACATTCCGGTCGAACTTCCACATGAACTTGATCCACGTGAAGGCGGAGGATCGGTTCCTCGACCGTCTCGCCGGGGTCACCGACCCCGAGGACAAGCGGCTGGCGATCGGCGAGACGTTCATTCGGGTCTTCGAAGAGGTAGCCGCCGAGATCCCCGACGCCCGATTCCTGGTGCAGGGAACCCTGTATCCGGATGTCATCGAATCGGGCACAAAGGACGCCGCCAAGATCAAGAGCCACCACAACGTCGGGGGGCTCCCGGAGGACATGCAGTTCGATCTCGTCGAGCCCCTTCGGGACCTGTTCAAGGATGAAGTCCGGGCCGTTGGTGAGGAACTCGGTCTCCCCGAGGAAATCGTATGGCGACAGCCATTCCCCGGTCCCGGCCTTGCCGTGCGCATCATCGGTGAGATCACCAGGGAACGCCTCGAGATCCTTCGTGAGGCGGACGCCATCGTGCTCGAAGAGGTTCGCCGGGCCGGCCTCTATCGAGACCTCTGGCAGACGTTCGGCGTGCTCCCGGCGATCCGCTCCGTTGGGGTGCAGGGCGACGGCCGCACGTACGCCTACCCGCTGATCGTCCGAGCCGTCACATCGGAGGATGCGATGACCGCAGACTGGGCTCGATTGCCCTACGACGTGCTCGAGCGGATCTCGTCTCGGGTCATCAACGAGGTTCCCGGGATCAACCGGGTCGCCTACGACATCTCATCCAAACCGCCGGCCACCATCGAGTGGGAGTAGTCCGACGGCCGCTGCAAAACGCTAGGGAGCGTCCGCCCAGATCGAGAGCCGCATGATTCGGTTCGAATTCCGATCGAATTCAGCAACGACGAGGGCGTCGTGAGCGACCGTCGGCCACTCCTCGACGATTCGCTGCACCACGAACTTCCCTCCGATCAGTATGTCCCCGGGGATGACGACTCCATCGGTGCCGGATGAGTGCCAGAACTCCAGGTTCCCGATCCAGCCGTCGACGTCGAAGACCAGCGTGGTTTCCTCGATCGACGCGCTCGGCGTGAACAGGGCTCTCATCGTTTCGAAGTCGCCCTCATTCCCAGCCCGCCAATACTCATCCATGACGTTCGCCATGGTCTGCTGGCGTTCGGTGAGCTCCGAACTCCCTGACGTGGGCCAAGTGACGACAACTGCGCCGGCGAGCAGAACGACTGCCGCCAGCCAGGCAAGCAGTCGTCGATGTCGCTCGAGCGTCGCGATCCGCTGATCTCGCTCCTCGACCACGGGGTCGACTCGTTCCAGCGTCTGCATGGTGTCCTCCTTGGTACGTGGGGTGGTTCGGCTGCGCCTGGCGACCTCGGCGAGTGCGATCACGACGGCGGCGGCTGCGATCACGACGAGCCACCACAGCGACGAATCGGCAGTGAGCCCCGGGTCCGCTGGCTCCGTGCCGCCGACCGGGCCAGGTGTGGTCCGACCGACCCACCACAGGAGCGCAATCGCCCCGCCGATCGTCACCACGGCTACCGAGAGCGCACCGGCGAACGCGAGGGCCCGATCCCTGACCGGTCGAGGCGACCGCCCCGGTGGCGCGGCTGCCGTCAGCCCTCGAATCAACGAGTCGACGTCGATGGGAGCCGCCGTTGTGTCGACGTGCTCGGCAATCTGCCGTCCGAGTTCAGACAACATCCGTCACCCCCAATGCCGTCCGCAGCGTGCCCAAGCCCCGTTCGAGATGGGTCTGAATCGACGACCGCGAGATCCCAAGGAACTCGGCGGCTTCTCGATGGGTCATGCCGAGACCTTCAACGAGGTAGACGATGGCGCGTTGCCGGCTGGTGAGCCGGCCGAGTGCGGCATCGAGTCCCGGCTCGATCGTGAACCGCTCGACGTAGGGAGTTTCGATGGTCGCCCGCACCGGCAGGAATCGGTGCCGCAGCGCTCGTCGTTTGGCGATTCGATAGAGGTAGCCCGGCCGATTGGTCACCGCCGCGAGCTGCTGCCAGTGCTCCCAGGCATAGACCAGGGCATCCTGTACGGCCTCTCGTCCTCGATCGGGGCCGAGCTCGGCGACCAACGCATATCGCAGTGGTCGTTCGACGTCTCGAGCGAACCGTCGAAACAGGTCTGGCGATGGACGATCCGGGTTCTTCCCCATCGGAATCTCCCCTTCACTCCATAGTGCATCTCCACCCCGCATTTGCACGACGCGTTTCTGGTCATGGCCCCTCGAATCCCACCGATTTCCTGCGGTTCCTCGGCTTTCAGCGCTCAAGCCCTTGCGGTCGGCGGACGATACGTGCGAAGAGGGGCCATCGACCTGAACACGAGGTGATCCGGTGAGTTGGAGCGCTGATCCAGAGCTCCAGGAAATGTTCCTGTCCGAACTAGACGAGCGGTCGGCTCGCCTCGTGGAGGGCGCTCAAGCCGCACGCAACGACGATGTCGACCGTGACGTCGCAGGCGCCATGATGCGTGAGGGGCACACGGTCAAGGGCACCGCCAAGGTCATGGGTTTCGAAGCGGTCTCGGTCGCCGGACAGATGATCGAAATCGTCTGGCGAAGCCTCCACAAGGGCGAGATGGGTGGCGGCATCGAGCTCTCGCGAGCACTCGAGATGGCGGCGCGAGCCATCCCGGACGCCGGCCGCGGCGACCCGAACGCGGCGAGTGAGGACCTGGTCGAAGCGGTGTCGTGGTTGAAGGAGCTGGTGCCAGGCGCCGACGTTCCCGACCTGCAGCCGTCCACGGAAGCCGAGGACCCGGTGGAAGCCGACGAACCCGTGGCGGAGTCGGAGCCGGCCGACGACGAGGACCGCCCTCGCCCGACGCTCGAACTCGTCAAGGACGTTCCCGAGGCCGATGTAGAACCCGTCGTCGAGCCGCCTGCGACCGACGACGCCGCGTCGGCACCGTTGCAGGCAATCGACGCCGATGCGGCCGTCCCGGTCGACGCAACCGTGCCGATGGTGCCCGTCACCGATCCTTCGCCTGAGCCAATGCCAGACGGCTACGTTGCCGCAGCCCGCCCCCGCGTTCGCCCGACCACCCGCCCGTCGGGAGCACTGGGTTCGCTCGTCGAGTCGGTCGAAGGGTGGGCTCGGGACCACAGCACCATGGTCAACGCCGCGCTGCTCTACGAGATGATGAACCACATCGCGGAGCTGCGGGTGGAGGCACACGGCCTCGTGGCCCGGATTGATGAGCTCGTCAAGGGTCAGGATGAAGACGGGCAACTGGCGCGGGCGAACGCCCGGGCCGTTCGTGTCGCCGCCGAGCGACTGCAGATCGATGCGCTCGGTCTCGGCTCAGTGCCGTTCCAGGCGATCGTCAGCCCGTTGCCGCAGCTGGTGAAGTTCGTCTCCGGCAAGATGCAGCGCAACGTTCGGTTCGAGCTCCATGCCGACGAGTTGCTCAGCGCGGACCGTGAGGTCCTCGACCGACTGGCGGACGCCATTCGTCAACTCGTGGTCAACTCCGTGTTCCATGGCATCGAGCCGCCCGATGTCCGTGAGGCCGCAGGGAAGGATCCTGAGGGTGTCATCTCCGTAACGGCGGTCATGCGGGAGCGGATGCTCGAGGTGACGGTGGCCGATGACGGCGCCGGCGTCGACTGGGACCTCGTGCGCGCAATCGCCATCGAAGAGAACCGGCTTGCCGCCGATGCCCCGCCCGAGGCCCTTCCCGGTGTGCTCTTCCAGGCAGGATTCACCACCCGCGCCGCCGATGGCGGACTCGGCGGTGGCAACGGTCTCGACGTTGTCGCAACGGCAGTCGAGAGCCTCTACGGCCGAGCCGTCATGGAGTCGACGCTGGGGCACGGCACCGAGGTCAAGATGACGGTCCCCGGCTTCCGGTCGCTCCAACGGCTCTTCGTGGTCGATGCAGGTGGTGTGGGCTGGGGCTTTCCCGAGGCGGCGGTCGACGAGGTCATGCCGATCGCCGAGATCGAAGTGGACGAGGCCGGTGAGGAACGCTCGATCGTCTGGGATGGTCAGCGCATCCCGCTGCGATCGCTCGGTGAGATCGTCGGAGCCGACCAGTGGGGTGGAGAACTCCACGTGGTCGTCCTGCGCCATCGCTTTGGAGATGCCGCCGTCACCGTCAACGGGGTCGACGGTGTCCGCGAGGTCGCAGTGAAGTCGCTCGCCGGGTCGGTCACCGCACCGCAGCACGTCACCGGAGCTGCATTCATGGGCGGCGACGACGTCGTGCTCGTGCTCGATCCGGGTTCGCTCGTTGCCGGCCAGGGCGCCGGCGCGATCATCGACCGCCCGGCCGCCCGGGTGCTCGTGGTCGACGACTCGATGGGTGCCCGGGCCGTTGTCTCCGGCTCGCTCGCCTCGAGTGGGTTCACCACCAGCGTGGCCGGCAGCGTCGCCGAGGCGCTCGAAGTCCTCGAACAGATCGAGGTCGATGCGCTCGTCGTCGACTACGCCATGCCGAACGCCGACGGCGTTGCCTTGGTCGAGGCGGTCCGCAAGCGCACCGATCGCCTGCCGATCGTGATGCTGTCCGGCGTTGCCGACGAGTCGGATCGCGAACGTGCCGCCGCCGCAGGCGTCGACGCATTCTTCGACAAGGCCGACTTCCGAGAAGGCGCCCTCGCAGAGACGCTGTGGAGCCTGCTCCAGGAGCAGCGGTAGGTTTCGCCGCCGGCAGGCCCGGTACTGGCGACTGGCTACTGGCGACTGGCGACGTTCTTTGGCGGCCGGAGGCCGCCAAAGAACACACGTGTAACTACCTCCGTATACTGCGACCTCCATGGTGGGCGACTCGCTTCTCGAGGATCTGAATCCTGTGCAACGTGAAGCGGTGGCGGCGACGGAGGGGCCTGTGCTCGTGGTTGCCGGTGCCGGTTCGGGGAAGACGCGCGTGCTGACTCGGCGGGTGGCGCACTTGATCAAGGATCACGGGGTATCGCCGTTTTCGATCTTGGCGATCACCTTCACCAACAAGGCGGCGACCGAGATGAAGGAGCGAGTCGCCGAGCTCGTCGGGCCGGTGTCGTACGACATGTGGGTGTCGACGTTCCACAGTGCGTGTGCCCGGATCTTGCGTCGTGAAGCGCATCGTCTCGGCTATCGGTCGGCCTTTTCGATCTACGACTCGGCGGACTCGCTGCGGCTCGTGACGATGGTCGTGCGGGATCTCGACATGGATCCGAAACGGTTCCCGCCTCGCAACATCCGGGCAACGATCTCCAACGCCAAGAACGAACTCGTCGACTACGAGACGTTTGCGTCGCAGGGGACCGGGTTCTATCACGAGAAGATCGCCGACGTGTACCGGCTCTACCAGCAGCGGCTCGTCGAGGCGTCGGCGATGGACTTCGATGATCTGCTGATGGTCACCGTCGAGTTGCTGCAGGCCTTCCCCGAGGTTCTGAAGCACTACCAGGAGCGGTTCCGCTACATCCTCGTGGACGAGTACCAGGACACGAACCATGCCCAGTACGTCCTGGTGAAGCTTCTCGGCGAGTCGCACCACAACGTCTGCGTTGTCGGTGATCACGACCAGAGCATCTACGCCTTCCGGGGTGCCGATCTGCGCAACATCTCCGGGTTCGAGCGGGACTATCCCGACGCCAAGATCGTGATGCTCGAGCAGAACTACCGCTCGACGCAGACGATCCTGGAAGCTGCCAACGCGGTCATTTCGAACAACCCCAGCCGGCGCCCCAAGCGGCTCTGGACGGATCTCGGCACCGGCGATCCAGTGGCGACCTTCGAGGCCGAGGACGAGCACGATGAGGCGGCCTTTGTGGCGCAGGAGATCGCAGCCCTCGAGAAGACGGGTCGGAAGCTCAAGGATGTGGCCGTCTTCTACCGCACGAACGCCCAGAGCCGCGTCATCGAGGAGCTCTTCGTCAAGTTCGGGATCCCGTACCAGGTCGTCGGCGGACTCAAGTACTACGACCGGCGCGAGGTCAAAGACGTGCTCGCCTACCTCCGGGCCCTCGTCAACCCCGCCGACGAAGTCGCGCTGAAGCGAATCGTGAACACGCCAAAACGAGCCATCGGCGACACGTCGGTTGGGCACGTTGATCGGTTCGCCGAGGGTGAACGGATCGGCTTCTTCGAGGCGCTGACCCGAGCCGACGACAACGGTCGGTTGTCGTCGCGAGCGCAGCGGGCGATCAAGGAGTTCGTGGGGCTGATGGATCATCTGACCCTGCAGGCGAGCCTCGGTCCGAAGGCGGCCCTCGAGGCGATCATGACCGAGTCCGGATACATGGACATGATCCGTTCCGAGCGCTCGATCGAAGCCATGGGCCGCGAGGAGAACCTCAAGGAGCTCGTGTCGGCGGCGGCCGACTTCGAGGAAACCGGTCCGCCGACGCTCGCACCCGGGGACTGGGAGGAGCTCGATGGGCTTCGCAAGATCGAGCTGTTCCTCGAGTCGATCAGCCTCGTGACCGACGTCGACTCGATGGACGACGACGACCAGGTCACGCTCATGACGCTCCACAACGCCAAGGGACTCGAGTTCCCCGTCGTCTTCATCACCGGTATGGAGGACGGGGTCTTTCCGCACATGCGCTCGCTCGGTGAACCGGCCGAGCTCGAAGAGGAGCGGAGGCTCGCCTACGTCGGCATCACGCGGGCGATGGAACAGCTCTATCTCACCCGGGCGTGGAGCCGCAATCTCTGGGGTGGGAACAACTACAACCCGCCGAGCCGGTTCCTCGGGGAGCTTCCGAATCACGTCGTCGAGAAGGCCAGCCGCAAGGGTCGGCGGCCCGACACCGTTTCGCCGCCCGCCGAAACGGTCGACGGCAACGACATTGGGGTCGGCGATCGAGTGAAACACGCCCACTGGGGTACCGGCACCATCACGCAGGTCGTCGGTGACGGAGACCGCGCCGAGGCCTACGTCAGCTTCGACAGCCAGGGCGTGAAGCGGTTGCTGCTTGCCTGGGCACCGCTCGAGCGGGTGTAGGCGGCCTGCGTCGGCGCCGGACCCATCGACAGTACGCTTGCGGCGTGCGGTGGATCATCGTCCTTGTCGTGGCCAGCCTGGCTGCCGCTGCCTGTAGCTCGCCAACCGTCGTCGACACGGCTCCCGACGCAGTCTGGGAGATCGAAACCGGCGGCTTCGCCGCAGCTCCGATGGCCGACGCCCGATCGTCGATCGTCGTCACCGACAACGCAATCGTGGTGAACACGTTCTTCCGGCGGAATCGGACTGAGTACTCAGCGTACGACCGGACCGACCGTTCCCAGCAGTGGTCGCGTTCGTTGGACGTCGGGGGCCGGGCGGAGATTGCGATCGTGAACGATGACGTCGTTGTTGCGCACGCCGCCGAGCATCGGATCGTGGTGCTCGACGCTGAGACCGGAGCAACGCTGTGGGGTCTGGACGTCGACGTTCTCGAGGGCGCCGCATTCACGGCAGCGGGGTTGCTCGTTCTGGAGAAGGGCTTCGGGTTCCCGGAGGCCATCGTCCGGACATTGGAGCCACGGACGGGAGAGACCGTGTGGGAGAAGGTCCCTCCCGGCGGTGCCCTCGAGGAAGCGCATCTCGTCACGGCCGACCTGATACTGGCAAAGACGCAACGCCGGCTCACTGCGCTTGATGTCGTCGACGGCGCCGAACGGTGGGCGCTGGAGTTTGCCGACCAACCCACTCAGGATGACTACGCAGGGGGCATCGGCCTCCGCGGCGACGTCGGGTTCGTCGCTGATCCCGATGGCGAGATCCTTGCGTTCGAGCTCGCAACGGGAGTTGAACGATGGCGGGTCAACATCGGGAAACCGGTCGACAGCGGCCCACAGACGCTCGTCGGCGTGTCTGAAACACGCGTGGTGACCTACGACTCGACGGGGCTCCACGCCCGTGAGATCGGCGACGGATCGCTGGCCTGGCAGATACCCGCCACGGACGAATGCTGGTATCTGCAAGCACTCGTATCGGGCGACAGCATCTACGCAACAGCATCCGAGCAGATCGAGAGCATCGACCCGGCCACCGGAGTCCAGCGGTGGGTGGCGCCGCTCGGCCCAGTCCGGTTCTCGGAGACCATCACCGTCGGCGAGCATCTCGTTGTTATCGGCTCCGACGCGTTCGTTGCTGCGTACTCCGCAGACGACGGGCGGATGCTTCTTCGTGTCGCGCCCGAGTTCGGCGTGACGATTCCGGTGATCGCCGACGGCGAACTGATCCTCTCCACAGAGGAGCGGATCTTCGCCTACGACCTGGATGGAATCCGGTCGGGGGACTATCGACCGACAACCACGCAGGCGAGAGCGCCGACACCCTGTGGCGTGGCGCAAAGCGGCTCGGACTAACCTCGCGCTCATGCCACCACGTGTGCTCATCGCCAAGCCCGGGCTCGATGGCCATGATCGCGGCGCCAAGGTCGTGGCCCGGGCGCTGCGCGACGCCGGGTGCGAGGTGATCTACTCCGGACTCCACCAAACGCCCGAGCAGATCGTCGAAACCGCGATCCAGGAGGACGTCGACGGAGTTGGCCTCTCGGTGTTGTCCGGTGCCCACATGACGCTGTTTCCGCGAGTGGTCGAACTGCTCGGCGAACGGGGCGCCGATGACATCATTGTGTTCGGCGGGGGCATCATTCCCGACGAGGACATTCCGATCTTGCACGAGAAGGGGCTGAAGAAGATCTTCACCCCCGGTGCGCCACTGCAAGAGATCACGGAGTGGGTCGACGCGGAGTTCGGCGACTGACCTCACCCACGCCACTGTTCTGTACCACCACGACCCCTTGAGGAGGGTGCGACGTTGAAGGTCCACGAGTATCAGGCCAAGGAGCTGATGAAGGCGCGGGGCATCCCGGTGCCGCTCGGCCGGGTTGCCACCAGCGTCGACGCTGCGGTTGCTGCGGTTCGCCCGCTCATCGAGGAAACCGGGAACCCGATCGTCGTCGTCAAGTCGCAGATTCACGCCGGCGGCCGGGGCAAAGGCCGATTCAAGGAGCATCCCGATGTCGGCGGAGTGAACGTGGTCGCTTCGGGGCTCGAGGGGATTCAAGCTGCGGAGGAGACGGTTCGCGAGCTCGCCCAGAAGATGCTGCACTCCACCCTCGTCACGGTGCAGACCGGACCCGAAGGCAAGCAGGTCAACCGGCTCTACATCGAGCAGGGCATCGACATCGAACGTGAGCTGTACCTCTCGGTGTTGCTGGACCGGGCCACGAGCCGCAACATCGTCATGGCTTCGACCGAGGGCGGCACGGAGATCGAAGAGGTCGCCGCCGAGACGCCGGAGAAGATCCTGAAGGCGGAGATCGATCCTGCGTTCGGGTTGCTCGACTTCCAGGCTCGCCAACTCGCCTACGACCTCGGCTTGGATGGCCCGGCGTTCGCCAACGGGGTGAAGTTCCTGAAGGTCCTGGCCAAGGCGGCCGTCGAGCTCGATGCGGACCTCGTCGAGATCAATCCGCTCGTCGTCACCAAGGACGGCCAGGTGATGGCTCTCGACGGCAAGATGAGCTTCGAGGCGAATGCGCTCTACCGCCATCCGGACGTCGCTGAGATGCGTGACGTCACCGAGGAGGATCCCGCTGAGATCGAGGCGAGCGAGTACGACCTCAGCTTCATCAAGCTCGATGGCACCGTTGGTTGCATGGTCAACGGTGCCGGGCTCGCCATGGCGACGATGGACATCATCAAGTACGTCGGCGGTGAGCCTGCCAACTTCCTCGACGTCGGGGGAGGGGCGACGGCGGAGAAGGTCGCCGCCGCGTTCAAGATCATCACGAAGGACCCCAACGTGAAGGGCATCTTCGTCAACATCTTCGGGGGCATCATGCGGTGCGACACGATCGCGGCCGGGGTCATTGAAGCCGTCCAGGAGGTCGGGCTCGAAGTACCGTTGGTGGTTCGACTCGAGGGCACGAACGTCGAAATCGGCAAGCGCATGCTCGACGAGTCGGGGCTCGATCTGGTCAGCGCCACCGACATGAAGGACGGTGCGCAGAAGATCCTCGAACTGGTGGGGGAGTAGACGATGTCGGTGCTGATCAACCAACACACCAAGGTCCTCGTGCAGGGGATGGGCAAGACCGGAACGTTCCACACCGACAAGGCCATTGCGTACGGCACGCAAATGGTGGGAGCAGTGCATCCCAGCCGAGCGGGGGAGACCGAACGGTACGAAGGTGACACCGATCACTCCGGCGTGCCGGGTCGAGACGACCGGTACGACGTGACGCTGCCGATCTTCCGAACCGTTGCCGAGGCCGTCGCCGAAACGGGAGCGACCGCATCGGTCGTGTACGTGCCGCCGCCGTTTGCGGCCGACGCCATCATGGAGGGCGCTGCGGCCGGGCTCGAGCTCATCATCTGTGTGACCGAGGGGATTCCCGTCGCCGACATGGTGGTCGTCAAGCGATACCTGGAGGACCACGCCACGCGCCTCGTTGGGCCGAACTGCCCCGGCGTCATCACACCGGCCGAGTGCAAGATCGGCATCATGCCGGGCTACATCCACTCACCGGGGAGAATCGGCGTCGTCAGCCGCTCCGGCACGCTGACCTACGAGGCCGTGTTCCAGTTGACCAACAACGGTCTCGGTCAGACGACCGCCATCGGCATCGGGGGCGATCCCGTCAACGGAACCAACTTCATCGACTGCCTGTCCATGTTCAACGATGATCCGGCCACCGAGGGGGTCATCATGATCGGCGAGATCGGGGGGTCGGCAGAGGAGGAGGCTGCCGAGTGGATCACGGCGAACATGACCAAGCCGGTGGCCGGATTCATCGCCGGAACGACGGCACCTCCCGGCAAGCGGATGGGCCACGCCGGGGCCATCATCTCCGGGGGCAAGGGCACTGCCGCCGACAAGATCGCTGCGTTGAACGCTGCCGGCGTCGTGGTCGCTCCAACGCCCACCGACATGGGTCAAGCCATGCTCGACGCGATGGGGTAGCGGCACCCGTGTACGCACGGTCTCTGTACTCGGTACTCAGTACTCAGTACCAGCGCCGAAGGCGCTGAATGGTCGAACTCCTGGCGGGGTTGTCGATCGGGCTTGCGGCCGGGGTGTCGCCGGGTCCCCTGCAGACACTGGTCGTCACCTCCACGCTGAAGCGGGGGTTCGGCGCAGGGTGGCGGGTGGCAATGGCGCCGTTGGTCACCGACGTGCCGATCGTGGCGCTCGCCGTACTCGCAGTGGGAGCATTGCCGGACGCCTTCGTGCGGGGCCTGGGCATCGCCGGTGGCGTTGTGGTCATCGGGTTCGGTTTCTGGGAGTTGCGGTCGGCATCCCACCGGCTCGAACCGCTCGAGGCGACGTCGGCTGGCGATGTCGGTGACCTGTGGCGGGGGGCCGCGGTCAATGCGCTCAGCCCGCATCCGTGGGTCTTTTGGGTGGTGGCCGGTGCCCCGTTGTTCGTCCGCGCGTGGGAGGCCGCTCCGTGGCGGGCGCTGTCGTTTGTCGGCGGCTTCTGGTTGGCGCTCATCGGAGCAAAGGTCGCGCTTGCCGGCGTCGTCGCCGTTGGCCGTCATCGCCTGTCGGACACGTCGCGCCGCACGTTGATCCTTGCGGGCGGCATTCTGCTCGTCATCGGCGGTCTCGTCCTCGTTGCCGAAGGCCTGCGCACGTAACCTGGGCCGGTGACGGTTCGGGCCTTTCGATTCGGCCTCGGCATCGGGGCGGCCATGCCTCGCAGCGACTTCGTGCCGCTCGTGCGGCGAGCAGATGCGGCGGGGTTCTCGACGGTCTTCGGTCCGGATCACGTGGGTGCGCACTCATCGGCAGTACTTCCGATGCTGACCGTCGCTGCCGAGATCGCACCGTCCATTCGGGTCTCGCCGATGGTGATCGCCAACGACTATCGCCATCCGGTGATGCTGGCGAAGGACACCGCGACGATCGACATCCTCACCGAAGGCAGATTCGAGCTCGCAATCGGCACCGGCTGGATCGAGCCGCAATACCGGGAGGCCGGTCTTCCGTACGACCCGCCCGGGGTGCGGGTGAGTCGACTGGAGGAGGCCATTGCGGTCATCAAGGGTTGCTGGTCGGGTGCCCCGTTCACGTTCACCGGCGACCACTACCGGGTAGACGGCGTCACCTGCCCGACGCCGATCCAGGACCCGCACCCGCCGATCCTCATCGCCGGAGCCGGTCCACGGATGCTCCGACTCGCCGGTCGTGAGGCGGACATCGTCGGTATCTCGCCACTCAGGCTCGGCGCGACCGATTTCGGCCGGTTTGGCCCCGACCTCGCCACATCGGGGGATCGGATCGCTGCGCAGATCGACTGGATACGCGACGCCGCCGGTGCTCGATTCGATGACGTGGAGTTGTCGATCGTCGCCATGCACGTGGAGGTGACCGGCGATCGCGAAGCCGCGGTGAACGGCCTCGCCGCCGAGACCGGCGCTACGCCGGCGGACATCGCTGCGTCGCCCCACGTGCTCATCGGTACCGTCGACCAGATCGTCGACACCCTCATGGAGCGACGGGAGCGTTACGGACTGTCCTACATCGGATTCGGGGCGCGCAGCCTCGATGAGATGGAGCCGGTCGTCGC
Source organism: Acidimicrobiia bacterium (assembly GCA_030066755.1). Lineage (GTDB taxonomy): Bacteria > Actinomycetota > Acidimicrobiia > Spongiisociales > UBA5794 > JASJAX01. The sequence goes on along the minus strand of JASJAX010000036.1, from coordinate 114 downwards.
TCGACTGGCAGGGACGTAGGCCCGCAAACCTCAGGGTGCTCGGGGTTGGGTGGTGTAGGTGTGGCCGAGTGGGCTGGTGAAGTGGTGGGTGCCGTTGGTGGTGCGGGTGTAGTG
>JASJAX010000183.1 GCA_030066755.1 Acidimicrobiia bacterium | reverse complement strand
GGGATCGCACCGCACAGGTCGCTGCGATCCCCACTGAGGGGAAACGGCGCAAGGGCCTTCCCCCTCAGACACCCCCAGCCCCGCCTTCGGCATCGGCAACGAGCAAGCCGCTTCGAACGCATGCTGTCTGCTCGCATGCGGTCCCAGTACCAAGCACAGGCCGCAGGCCGCCTCGTACCGAGTACCGGCCGCCGCAGGCGGCGGTTCAAGTACGCTCCTCCACCATGATCCACATCACCGAAGTCATCGATATCACCGATGAGGTCGTCGACGCCTTTGCCCGCCTCATTCCGCAGCTGTCGACGTCGTCGCCTGCTCCCGACGCCGACGCATTGAGCGAGATCGCCGCCAACCCGAACAGCGTGATCTACGTCGCTCGGGACACCGACAGCGGCGAGATCGTTGGGTCGCTCACCCTGGCGTTCTATCGGATTCCCACCGGGCTTCAGGCCAGGATCGAGGATGTGGTCGTCGACGACGCAGCCCGCGGCAGAGGCATCGGCGCCGATCTGACCCACGCTGCGGTCGAACGGGCTCGGTCCTCGGGAGCGAAGTCGGTGGGTCTCACCTCGCGACCGTCACGCGAAGCCGCCAACCGGCTCTATCAACGACTTGGCTTCGAGCAGCGCGAGACGAACGTCTTCCGGCTCTCCCTGAAGTAGCGAGCCCGCGCCACGGCGGCGCGGTCTGGCACAATCCGCTGATGGATCCTGTCTCCGTACCCGACACCATCGCTCGCCTTCCCGGTCCGTGGCAGCCGGCGGATCTCGCGGAGGCCAACGACGCCGTCGTCAAGGTGGCTCGACTGCACGGAGAGTTCCCGTGGCACCACCACGACGAAGACGAGCTGTTCCTGTGTTGGGACGGCACCTTCCGGATCGACATGCGAGACCGTGCGAGCGTGACCCTCACGGCCGGCGACCTCTTCGTCGTGCCGGCCGGCGTAGAACATCGACCAGTCGCCGACGAACCGGCCCACGCCCTTCTGCTCGAGCGGCCCGAGACGCTGCAGTACGGGAACTGAGATGGCTGCGTCGGAGGCATTCGTCCAAGCCGGTGGCCGCGAGATTCGGATCTCCAGCGCCGACAAGGTGATGTTTCCCGATCAGGGATGGACCAAGCTCGACGTCGTCGAGCACTTCCTGATGTGCGCAGAAGGCGCCGTGCGGGGTGTGCGCAATCGACCGTCGCTTCTCAAGCGGTGGAATCGCGGGGTCGCTCACCCGCCGCTCTTCGTCAAACGACCGAAGACCGATCGAAACCTGGTCGATGTGCGGTTTCCGTCGGCCCGGCCCGGGAGGATGTTCGCACCACAGGACGAAGGCGATGTCATCTGGATGGCACAGATGAACTGCATCGACCTCAACCCGTGGAACGCTCGGGCAGACGACCTCGAGCATCCCGACGAACTGCGAATCGACCTCGATCCCACCGATGAGTTCGACTTCGAGGCGGCGCGCGACGTCGCCGCCGCCGCTCGCGAGCTGCTCGGAGAGCTCGGCCTCGTCGGCTGGCCGAAGACGTCGGGCAATCGCGGCATCCACATCTACGTGAGGGTCGAACGCAACTGGGACTTCTACGAGGTTCGGCGCGCCGGGCTGGCCATCGCCCGCGAACTCGAACGACGCCACGAGTTGGCAACGACGGCGTGGTGGAAAGAGGAACGCCACGGCGTCTTCATCGACTACAACCAGAACGCCTGGGACAAGACCATTGCCAGCGCGTACTCCATCCGCCACACCGGCTGGGTCTCGACTCCATTCCGCTGGGACGAGCTGGCCACCATCGACCACACGGCAATCGACCTCATGGCGTTCAAGGATCGCTGGGCTGACGTCGGCGACCTCACCGATGGCATCGACGACGCTGCCGGCGACCTCACCCCGGTCATGGCCATGGTGGCCGCCGACGAGGAGAAGGGCCTCGGCGAGGCACCGTGGCCACCTCACTACCCGAAGATGCCGGGCGAGCCGCCCCGAGTGCAGCCGAGCAAGAAGGTCGAAGAGAATTGGGAGGACGAGGGCTGACGTCTTCGTCGGTACCAAGTACCAGGTACCTGGACTCGCTGAGGGAGGGGCAGTTTGATCGACGAGGCCGAACGGGATCGCTTGGTGCTCGCTGCGCAGGAGGCGCTTCGCCGAGTCTGGGGCGGCGAAGTATCGGTCCGATTGGAGGACCCGATTCGGACGGAGTGGGGCCGCCACGCTCTGCTGCGGTGTGTCGTGCGCAGTGGCCAGGTGGAGACTCCGCGGACCGTCGTCGTGAAGGCCGCGGTCGACCAAGACGCGGCGATCTTCAACGAATGGGCGGTCCTGCAGTTCGCCAATACGGTCTCGGACGTCGCACCGCTGGTTCCCGACATCTACGCCGGCGACATGGAGCGCGAGCTGATCGTCATCGAGGACATCGGAGCCGGTCCACTCATGCGCCGTCTTCTCCAGGCGGGTCCCGGTCTCGCCCGACCGGCCTTGATCGACAGCCAGCGCCTCCTCGGCCGCTGCAACGGTGCGCTGCGCGGGCGGGCAGCAGAGTTGGGGGCCTTACGAGCCTTGCTCCCCGATGGCCCACCACCGCCCGTCTTCGATCTCGACGAGTCCGCGCGCATCGCCGAGGCGGCAGCGTGGGGCATCCCACCGTCGGACGCCATGGTCGCCGAGGTCGGCTGGGCGATTGGGACGCTCGACGTCGACGAGACCTTCACGACCCTGACGTTCCACGACTCGTGCCCTCCGAACCGGATCGTGACCGCCACCGGGATGCGGGCGCTCGACCTCGAGATGGCCGACTTCCGACATCCGATGGTCGACGGCGCGTACAGCTCCATCGGCTACCTGCGATGCAACGACGGGTTGAACATCCCGGCCGAGTTGCGGTCGGCGATGCTCGACGCCTATCGCCGGGAGGTGATCACGGGGTATCCGGAGTACACCTCCGATGAGAAGTTCAACGACGATCTCGCCGCAGCCGGTGCGATCTGGCTGCTCGAGCTGCTCCGACGTAACCATGAGCGAGCTGCCGCCGACCGTACCGCAGGGTTCTTCGGGATCACCGCCCGCCAACGAGTCCTGGCTGCCATCGATGCCTTCATTGCATTGTCCGCAATCACCCGGGGAATGCCCGCACTTGCAGTTTGGGCCGACGAGCTGCGAGCGATGCTGACCGACCGCTGGGGCTCCGTGCCTCCCCTGCCACACTTCCCGGGCTTCAGATCCTCGTAACCCGTTCGGTATGCGCTCGCGCACGGTTAGCTTCGGTCGAACACCACACGGAACGCCCCGAAGATGACCGACGACTCGACTCCAAGACTTGAAATCACGACCGCCGATGAGCTGCGGTCGTGGCTCGACGCCAATCACGCCACCGACGGCAGCGTTTGGCTCGTCACCTACAAGAAACACGTCACCGAACGGTACGTCTCCGTCTCCGAGATCCTGGACGAACTCCTCTGCTTCGGCTGGATCGACGGCGTCCGACGCAAACTCGACGAGGACCGGACGATGCAGCTCATCTCGCCGCGCCGGACCCAGCATTGGGCCAAGACCTACAAGGACCGGGCTGCCCGATTGATCGACGAGCAACGGATGCACGCCGCCGGTCTGGCGTCGATCGCGGAGTCGAAACGGCTCGGCCTGTGGGACTTCATGGATGACGTCGATGCGCTCATCATTCCGGAGGACCTCGAGGTGGCGTTGCGAGCGCAGTCCGAGGCATTCGACTACTTCGACGGAGCTGCCGACTCGTACAAACGCAATGTGTTGCGCTGGATCAAGCTCGCCAAGACGCCCCCGACACGTGCGAAACGAATTGCACAGACCGCCGAGCTCTCGAGCCAAGGTCGGCGAGTTCCTCAGATGTGACAGGCAACGGTTGCGGGGAGGCGCACCTAGAGCAACTCGACGTCGGTCCGTCGATTGATCTCGTCTCGCAGTTGGAGATGCCACCGAGGAACGTTGAGACCAGCCCCCGCGGGCACCGCCGTGACGTGGTCGTACCCACGTTCGAGCACCAATGCACTTCGACCGGCCCACCAACGGGTACCGATGTGGACCCCAACGATGTCGTCGTACGGAACCACCGTCGTCGAGAACGAGCGGATGATCAGTCGATCGTGATAGAGCTCCACGCGCGGGATATCCGTGATTCGCATCACGATGCACCACGCGGCCACCGCGCCGAGGACGACAACGCCCGACGCCGAGCCGGCGAAGGCTGCAGCGATGGCCCCGACCGCACACCCCACACCGAGAACCCAGCCAACGATCGCGAGCGGTCGGTCACGCAACACCATGATCTCCGGGAATTCCCCCTCACCCATGCCACGAAGCTAGCGAGCGCAGCAGCACCAAACCACGATCCTGATTCTGGGTCCCGCGCGAACCGCAGCCCGGCCTGCCGGCGTCGAAATCACGCCAACGTGACGGCGGAGCCGTCACGCCACTACGTCACTGAACCCTGCCCCCTCGGGGCGCACCAACTGATCCATGGTGCACTCTTCAGCCGGCTTGTCGGGGCGCCATCGTTCGAACCGTGTGGCATGGCGGAATCGGCCTCCCTCGAGCTGGTCGTAGCTGATCTGCACGACGACGCCGGGAGTGACCGGGATCCAGTCGAGTTCCTTGCCCGTCGACCAGCGGCTCTGCATCCCCGGCACGCGAACCTGGCCTTCGCCGCCGAAGCTGGTGTCGTCCCGGATCTGTTCGAACTGGCGGAGTAGCTCGACCCGATCGTGATCCGAGAACCCCGAGCAGTGCCCCATGAAGTGGAAGTCACCGGCGTCGTTGTAGAGCCCCAGGAGGATCGATCCGATCTTGTCCCCATCCTTGTGGATGCGGTAGCCGCCGACGACACAGTCGCAGTCGCGGCGGTGCTTCCACTTGATCCACTCGCGCTTGTCTTCCTTGTAGACGCCATCGGTGCGCTTGCAGATGATCCCGTCGCACCCGGCGTGCTCGTATTCGTCAAACCAACGGGCGGCCTCATCAACGTCCGCGGTGACGGGGGTGAGGTGCCACGGGAATGACACGTCGGCGAACACCGCCTCGAGCCGTTCCCTGCGTTCCGTGTAGGGGACCACGCGCAGGTCTTCGCCGCCGTGGGCGAGGAGATCGAAGGCCACGAGCTCGGCAGGTATCTCCTTCGAGAGACGTTCGATCCGAGAAGCTGCCGGGTGGATCCGCATCTGGAGCTGGTCGAACTGGGTCACATCGTCGACGACCACGACGACCTCACCGTCGATGACCGTCCCCGGCGGAAGCTGGGCGAGCGCCGGTTCCAGCTCGGGGAAGTACCGCAGGAGCGGCTTGCCATTGCGGCTGTCGAGCCGTGGCTGCTCACCCGCCCAGGCGATGGCGCGGAAGCCGTCCCACTTCGGCTCGTAGACCCATTCGTCACCGGTGGGTGGAGTCACGCGGACACGAGCTTTCATCGGTTTGAGCGGTGGGGTGAACGGCCAATCGGTCATGGAGCGAGCATACGGGGTGCACGGTGGCTGCGTAGACCATCTGACGTACCACTGACCCGACCCGTACTCTTGCATCGTGACCTCCACCCTCAACGACGACATTCGCGACGAGATCCGCAGCCTCTTCGTCGGTGACCGCACACTCGGCGACTCGTTTGCGCCACCGTTGCTGTTCGTGCTGGTGAACGCCATCTGGGGCCTTGGCCCGGCCGCCGCAGTTGCGATCGCAGCAGGTGCTGGCGTTGCAGCGTGGCGCGTCCGCAAGGGCCAACAGGTGGTCTACGCGATCGCCGGCATCGGCGCCGTCGGATTTGCGGCGTTTCTCGCCCTTCGATCGGGCAGAGCCGAGAGCTACTTCCTGCCCGGGATCTTGTCTGCTCTGGGATGGGCGGCCGCCACCCTGCTCTCCATTCTCATTCGGAGGCCGCTGGCGAGCTGGTCGAGCTGGGCGTATCGGCGCTGGCCGCTCGATTGGTATTGGCGCAACGACGTACGCCCCGCATATACCGCCGTGTCGTGGATCTGGTTCGGCTACTTCTTGCTGCGCGGCCTCGGCTCAGGCTGGCTGTACCTCGTGGAGCAACCCGAAGCACTCGCCGTGTTCAAGACGATCACGTCGTGGCCGACGATCCTGCCGCTCCTAATCGTCTCGTACAAGGTTGGCGTGCGCCGGCGCGAGGCCCTCGGAGGACCCAATGTCGAGGAGCACCTCTCGGGAGCGGAACCACCGTACGCAGGAAACCAGCGAGGCTTCTGATCGGGCGCGGCTCGCGCCATCCCGATGACTTCACCGGATCGCCGAGTCACTCCCAGCCCTCCGTCATGGCCACAAAGGACGTCTTGAGCTCGACGAATCGGCGCCGAGTCTGCTCGAGCGTCGTTGCAACGGCGATCAACACCGCACCAACGCCGAAGACCGCAGCCCACAGGGCCGGTCCCCGGAACTCGGGGAGGAGCTCCGCAAGCGGCACGGCGATCATCAACAGCGCACCGAGCGCTGCTCCGCCGGCGCCGGCGATGGCCCGACGGCGCACGCGGGTGGCCGTCCCCCAGATCGCTATGACGGCACCCCACCCGATGGCGAGCAAACCGTATGCGAGGTGCTCGAACACCACCTGCGCCAGCGCAGGACCGATCGCCAAGGCCATCGCCACGAGCTCGACGACGACCATCTCTTCGGTTGACGTCGGGGACTGATCGAGCGAACGGCGTTGCCTGCGAGCCAACTCGATATCGATCAGCAGCGCTACGGCGAACGGTGGTGCGTACCACTGGACGTCTGCCGATCCGAGTTCCGTCACGAAGGTGATCCAGGCGCCGAACCCGAATCCCGGAGCCAGATACCGGGCTCCCCGAACGCCGAACACCAGATCGGCCACGACGCTCGCTCCACAGAGAGCGACCAGCGCGAGGATCAGCAAGCCACGATCGGGCAGGAGTTGCGCAGCGAACAGCGCACCGGCGACATGGAGCGAGCCGGCGCCGGCCACGAACCAGGTCCGCCAACCGAGCCGATCGATTGATCCGGCCGCTGCGGCTCCCGCCGTGGTCGCAAATGTCGCCAACGAAAGCGTCCAGATCGACCAAGCGGAGATCGAGAACTCGCCGGCCCAACCGACCACCGCAACAAACCCGCCGAGGACTGCCAACGCGGCGAGGCGCAACTCCTCGACGTCGAGATAGCTGGCAGCCACCACTGTTGCCGCGAGCCAGGCGAGGACCGCCCCGGCCAAGGTCCACCGAGCCCCGGCGAATACCGACTCGGACACGGCTACTGCTGCAACGAACCCAATCGCAAGGGCGGCAACCGAGACCCATGGGCCGCTCCACCAGCTGTGCCGATGCACGTCCGGATCCCGAACGACCAGCACGGCGGCGACGACGGCAACGGCCGCCGACATGGCGGCGGTTGCGGCGACTGTGGTGCTCGTGCTCGGTTCGAGGGCCCACATGAGACTTGCCCAGGCGCCTCCGCCCAGCGATGCCGACAGCCATTGCATTGATCGCGCATACGCGGAATCGACGAACCGGGCCAGCACGCCGAGTGCGGCAGCATGCACCGCGAGCGCGAACGTCAGGTACCACGGTCCGGCGATCCCGGCAGCGCCGATGATCAACAGCGAACCGAGCGGAGCAACGAGCACCCACTCCCGCTTGAGCGCCGCCACGATCAGCAATGCACCGCCGATTGGCGCCCACGTCGTCGCGGTAGCCTCGGCCGCCGCCCCGGCGCCTACCGTCGCGATGGCCAGGACCAACCCGACCACGAACGGCGGCACGTCGAGCCGACCGAGAGCGCTTCGACGGGGAATGAGCACGCTGAATCCGAGCAGAGCCAACACCGGCCACGTCAACAGGACGGGGTCACGCAACGGCTCGTACCCCGCATCGACGAGGGCCGATCCGTAGGCCAGGGCCGTTGCCGCCCACGTTGCGTAGGTGACGTCGGCGCTCCGCAGCAGGTGGGCGAGCGCCGCCGTCCAGATCGCAGCCGCAACGGCCACCGGCCA
>JASJAX010000182.1 GCA_030066755.1 Acidimicrobiia bacterium | reverse complement strand
ATCGGGTATCGGCGTACGACGCAGCGTATGTGGCGCTCGCAGCCGCCCTCGACGCGCCGCTCGTAACGACCGACCGCAAGCTCGCCTCCGTGGCCGGGCTTCCGTGTACGGTCGAGATGCCCTGACGGCTCGCTTGGAGTGGGGGTCGAGCTCGGCCCCTCCCCGCGGCAAGCGAGGTAGAAGCGCTCCACACCGCCGGATGATTGCGCCGGCGGATCGGTAGCGTCGGCGGCACGGATGCGGAGATACGCCAACCTCGCGCTCGGAGCGCTGCTCGTTCTGGTCATCGTGACCGGGCTCCTCGCTCAGGCGATCGGCACGGAGTGGGCTCGCGTGCCCGTGGTCGCCCACGGCGTTGCGGCGTTCGGCGTCGTGGCATTGACCCCCTGGAAGTCGCTGGTCGTGGGACGAGGCATGCGGCAACGCAACCCCGGCCGGATGTGGTCGATCGGTCTGGCGGCAACGACTGCGATCACGATCGTGACCGGGCTCATCCAGATGTCGGGCACGATCTCGAAGCTCGGGCCACTCACGACGATGCAGCTCCACGTCGGAGGTGGGGTGGCGACCGGCGTGCTCGCCGTCGTTCACTTCGTGCGTCATCCGGTGCGCCCCAGCCGGCTCGACGTCAGCCGGCGCAACTCCCTGCGTACCGCCGCCCTCGGTCTCGGCTCGGCCGTGATGTGGTTCGGATGGGAGGGAGTGGCCCGAGCGGCCGGGTGGCCCGGCGCGAAGCGCCGGTTCACCGGCTCTCATGAGCGCGGCTCGGGCGACCCGAGCGCCATGCCTGCCACGCAGTGGTTCACGGACTCAGCGCCGGCCATCGGTCCGACATGGGAGATCACGATCGACGGATCGGTGATCCGGGCACAAGACGTCGACACCCTGCCACTCGAGGTCGTGACGGCGACCCTCGATTGCACCAGCGGGTGGTATTCGACGCAGGAATGGCGCGGAGTCCGTCTCGACCGGGTTCTCGACATCGGCGACGCCGCATCGATCGAGGTCCGATCTGCCACCGGCTACACGCGACGGTTCCCGGCGGGTGACGCGTCGAAGCTGTGGCTGGCATTCGAGATCGGTGGCGCTCCGCTGACCCGCCGTCTTGGGTTCCCCGCCCGTCTCGTTGTTCCCGGTCGCCGTGGCTTCTGGTGGGTGAAGTGGGTCGAGTCGATCACCACATCGGATCGATCGTGGTGGCTGCAGCCCCCGTTTCCACTGCAGTAGCCGCGGCTCAATGCACCGACGGCCGGGAGCGAAGCCGTCGGTGGAGAGCAGAATGGATTGGCGTCAGGAAGCTGAGCGCTGGTCGCGCACGACCTCGAGGTCGGCGGCGGATGTCTCCGGGGTTTCCTGCTTCGCACGGCGGCGACGCACGATGAGGGCAAGCACGCCGGCGATCACGAGCGCAGCGATCGCACCGCCGATCCACTTCTCGACGTTGCGTGACTTCTTCGGCGCCAGCGTCCCGGCGAGCCCATCGAGCGAATCGGCCAGCGACGACGCCGCCCAGGCCGACACATCGGCCGCTCTGCGCAGGGCGCCGGCGGTGTAGGCGGCGCTGTGGCCGGCAATGCGGCGAGCGTCTGCCTTGAGAGTCGCATCCAGCATGGGGACCTCCCGATCAACGGTGGAATTCTGTAGCGGGGCGACGAGCTGGCGGCCGGAGACTGTGTCTGCTGGGTGCGATGACCCGATCCGGCTCCCGCTCGTCGGCACTCTCCATCGTATCGCTGGGTCGTCGTGTCGCACGGCCATTCGGTCTGGACGTGCCCGAGGCCGGGGTCAGCCGGCGGTTGGGCGGATCCCTTCGAACACCATGCTGACGACGAAGTCGGCGATCTCCTCCGCCGACGCCTCGGGGCGAGTCATGAAGCGGATGAACAGCGAGTTCGAGAGGAACGCTGCGACCTCGAAGCTCGGGAACGCATCCGTCACGACGGCCGCCTCCTGGGCCGCCGCGACGAGCGGGTCGAGGAGCTGCGGGATGGGGGCAATCGTCCGCGGGTCGAGGCTGCCGATCTTCGATCCACGTTCGATCGTTTGCGCCTCGGCGGCTTGGATCAACGCCAGCGTCACGAGCCGGTCGCCGACGGCCGCCCGGGCCAGGCGCCGGAGGTGTCGCTCGATGCGTTCGACCGGATCCTTGGTCTCACGCTCGTCTCGTTTCATCCCGCGACGGAGCCGCTCGAGGTTGCCGACCCAGCACGCCGCCGCCAATCCGTCTTTCGAGCCGAAGATGCGGTAGATCGTCACCTCGTTGACCCCGGCCGCTTCGGCGATGGCCCCCATGGTGACGTTGCGGAAGGGCTCTCGATCGAACAACGCACGAGCCGCCCGGATGATCTCCGGCGCCGATGGAGAGCTGAACCCGGCCGCAGCTATTCCAGCTTCGAGGTCGCGGTCAGGGATCATTTGCGAAGTGTACGCGTGCATCACCATGGCGGGCCCTTTGGGGCGCCTCAGAACGCTGAAAGACTCTTGCATCACAAGCCGGAGATTGCCTACGCTGGGCCGAGCCGGACGGCCCGGATCCGCCGGATCCAAGGGGGGACGAGCGGCTAGGGTCGTCCGGCCTCTGCGCGCCGCGGCGACCACACGGCATCCGTTGCCAGCGATTCGAGTGTCAAGGTCTCATCCGGCCGGACATTCCCCTCCCAACAAACCCGTTGGAGAGGGAGCCCATCATGTACCCGGTTCGTTTCGGTCGCCTCGTCGTGCTTGTTGTGTTCGTGTTGCTCACTGCTGCGTGCGGCGACGGCGACACCGAAACCACGACAGCGGCACCGACCACCGCTGTGCCCGCCACAACCGCGGCGCCGCCGTCCACGACGCAGCCGACCACCACCGACGTTCCAACGACGACCACGACCACGACCACCACGACCGCCGCGCCAGCGACGACCGCGCCGACGACGACGCTGCAGCCCATCGCTGAGCTCCCGCTCGTTGAGGACGCCGTCGGTGGCACGCCGAGCGGTGACGGATGGCTCGTGGAACCCGGTGTCTACACGAGCGACCATGTGGGTGTCCCAATACGGCTCGAGATCACAGATCAGGTGGCGCTCGTTGGCGACCGGTCGCTCTCCATTGGGCGTCCGTACGTGCGCTTCTCGAAGCCCGACATGATGTTCTTCTTCACGCCGGTCGGGATCATGCCCGCCGACGTGGTGGGTATCCATCCCCCTCACGACTCGCTGATCCCAGTGAACATGCAGGAGATGCCCGACGACCTCCAGGCATGGTTCGATTCCATTCCGCAGATCGTCATCCTCGACAGCGAGGAGGGTGAAGGATGGCGGAGCTGGGACGTGATGGTGGATGCCTCGGCGGGCCAGACATTCGACGACTGCGGTCGCGGCAACTGCGTCGCCACGTTCGTCTCGTCCGCGTTCGGCCCAATCCTCCTCTGGGACACGGCGGACTTCCGAATCTGGGAGTTCCACGGCGCCGGCGACGGTCTCATCGGCTTCATGCAGAGCGACCCGTCGACGGTGGACACCACCACCGCCCTCGCTGAGATGCTGCTCGACGGGTTGAGCTTCGAGTGAGTGAGGGCGGGAGTTCAGCCGTCGAGGCTGACGCCGAGGCTCGCGGCGTACTCGGCGACTAGCCCGGGGAACAGCTCGAGGATGTTGTCCCGCGGGGTCCACCATGGCGCTCCGCCCCAGACCTTTGGGTTCGGCACCTCCGGGTGGGTCGCGTCGAGCCATCGGGCGAACGGTGCCACGGCAAGCCGTTGGTAGTCGTCCTCCTTCGCTGGGAGCTCGGTCCACGTGGTCACCAGTCCGTCGGTGAAGCGGAGCACGATCCGCACGTCCGTCGCCGGCTCGAGTTCGTGGATGCGTGTGAGGTCGTCCGTGCGCAGCAACAAGCAGCTCGTGGCTTCCGCATCGAGCGCCCTGCAGCTGCCGAGTTCCAGGCTCGTGTTCAGTAACTCGTAGAAGTCGAACTGCTCACGGATCTCTTCGAGATCCCAAGGCACCACCGGATCAAGTTCGATCCGGATGTGCATCTCGAGTTCAGGATCGAGCAGGGTTGCGAACGAGTCGAAGTCCCGGCCGTAGGCAGCGGCGAACTGGTCGAGCAGCGCCTGCGTCTCGGGTGTGATCACCGGGGTGGTGGGTGGCGGGGCCGTCGTGGTTGGCGGCGCTGTCGTCGGCGCGACGGTCGTCGTAGGCGGTGCGACCGTCGTCGTCACCTGCGGATCGTTGACGACGTCATCGCTGGGACTGCGACCGGCGAAGAAGGCCAGGACACCGAGCGCAACCACGAGGGCGAACACCGCCACCACCGTGACAAGACCAGCCCGGAGCGAGCGGCGCGGGGCTTCCGGTGGCGCCGGCCGAGTGGGGGTGCCCTGTGCGATCTGAAGCGCCTCGAATGGCGACGGCAGGCCGTCGACCTCGACCACCGGAGTCGGGTTGGCGTCACGGAAGGCGGCGTATGCCTGATCGGTGGTGATCATGCGGTGCCCTCCTCTCGGGCAATCTCGAGGACCAGCGACGGTTGCGTCCGGTTCAGGGTCTTGGCGAGGCGCTTCTTCGCCCGGTGGAGGCGTTGCTGGGCACTGCTCACCGAGATCCCAAGGACCTCGGCAATCTCCGGTCCGCTGAGGTCATCCCATGCGCTCAACATCAGGATCTCCCGATCACGCTCCGGCATTCGATCGACGGCTCGCAGCAGTGCTTCGTCCCGAGCCCGCCGAATGACGATCGTCTCGGGTCGAGCCGGTTCATCACCCGGCAGGCCCTGAACCCGATTCTCCAGGCGGCGTCGCCGTGACGTCCCGCGCCACTGGTTGCGGATCACGTTCCGGGCAATCGAGTAGAGCCAGGCCCGTTCCTTGCCGACGGTGACCGATCCGATCTTGCGCCACACCACGGCGAACACCTCGGCCATCACATCCTCGACGTCGGCGCGGTCGACTCTCCGCACGCAGAACGCGTGCAGCTCATCCCGATAGCGCCCGTAGAGCTGGGTGAACAGCTCTTCCGATGAGGTCACCTCATCACTCGTCTCGGATCCGAAGCCGTTTGCCACCCGTGCGATGTCCGGGTGGGCCCCAATCTTGACACCGAGGTCTCGCTCGATGTCGGGGAATCAGCCGACGACGGCGCCGCAGTGGATGCACTGCGGTCGTCGGACGTCGATCGACTTGCCGCAGTCGGGGCACGGCGCGAGTTCACCGCCCGCGGCCTCGTGGTCGATGGCGAGTCGGCGTGCCCCGCCACCGCTCGACGACGTCGGGCGTCGGTGCGTCAGCAGGAGGTAGAGCAGGACGATGGCGCCTGCGGCGAGCAGCACGACGCCCGGTGACACGTCGTCGGAGATGCCGGCCGCCTCGGACCAACCGACCTTGAACCAGACGAGCGCGGCGCCGGCGCCGATCGCACCCCAGGCGGCGAAGCCCAAGAGGGCACGGAACGAGCTCCTCGCCCGGTTCCGGTGTCGGCGTGCCATCGTGTGCGTCCCCGGTCCTACCAGCGGTTCCGATGCAGGAAACGGTCCAGGTCCTTGCGCTCCGCCGGCTTGAAGTCGGTCCCCTTGCTGTACGCGATCGGGATCATCGCCACCTGCGTGTACCGGTCGTAGGGGATCCCGAGGATCTCGGCGGCTTCTTCCTCGTGAATGAGATGAACGGTCGTCCAGCAGGTCCCGAGCGCCCGCTCCCGAGCGGCCAACATGAAGCTCCAGACGGCCGGGAGGATCGAGCCGTACACGCTGGCAGTACTGAAGTGGTCGGCTCGCTCGTAGCGGCCGCGCAGGAGGGGGATGAGCAACCACGGCGCCCGTCCCATGTTCTCCACCAGGTACTCCGCCGAACCGGTGGACCGGGCCACCACATCGGTCATCGAGTCATCGCCCTTGTGCATGTTGTAGAGCGAACCGGGAGTCCCGGCGTAGGTCGGCCACGCCTTGCGATATACACCGCCGAGGGCGGCGCGGGTCTCGGGATCATCGACGAGCACGAACTCCCAGAACTGTCCGGCCGAGCCGGTCGGCGATTGGAGTGCGAGATCGAGACACTCCCGGATCAGCTCGAACGGCACCGGTCGGTCGAAGTCGAGCCGTTTGCGGACGGAACGAGTTGTCGCCAATACCTCGTCGACGGTCAGGTTGAGGGTGGCCACGGTGCGCTCCGTTCGCTTGTCGGTCCGTCCGAGCGCACCCTACCGGCGGGGCCGAATGCGATTCCGCTACCTGGCGTCGTGGACTGCCACGGAGACGATGGGGGAATCGTCGGCACCGACGTCGAGGGCGTCCTTCAAGAGGGCGTGCAGTTCCTCCTTCGAGAGCACCGGGCTCGGGAGGAAGTCGTCGGTGAGCTTCACTCGAATGAACGCTCGGTATTCCTTGGTGGGTCCGGACATGGGCGCTCCTCGTGCGGGGGGCTCGAACCTACCGCATCTGCTCTGCGCTCCGGCAATGCGTCTTCCCAGCGGTGGTTCGGAATCGTACGTTGGAGGGAAGGGGGGATCGCACGCAATCGGGAGGATTGCCATGGCCCATCCCAACGCCGCGACCATCGAACGCGCCTTCTCGGCCTTCGCCGAAGGCGATATCGGCACCGTCATGAGTCTGTGGAGCGACGACTTCGTCTGGCACGTCGGCGGCGACAATCCGCTCGCCAAGGACTACGAGGGCAAAGAGGCAGCTGCCGGGTTCCTGGGAGCGCTCGTCCAGACAACGGGCGGCACATTCCGGGCCGAGCTGCAGAACGCCGTCGCGGACGACGTCAATGGCTACAGCCTGCACAAGGGCAGCGCCACCATGGACGGCGACGACCTCGAAGAGTTGACCGTGCTCGAGTACCGGTTCCGAGACGGGAAGATCGCCGAGACCTGGACGTTCGATTTCGACCAGCGGATCTCTGATCGCATCCTCGGGGGCTAGTCGAACGGCAGGCGTTCGCCGCAGAAGCAGCACACGGGTCGACGCACATCGATCGATCGGCCGCAGTGACCGCAGGGCTGCAGCAGGTCCGGCGTCCTTGCACGAGTCGTTGGGCTCGTCCGTGGAGAAACAGCGCGAGAGCGGAAGCGGGTCGTGACCACGAGCGCCGCCAGGACGAGCACGCCGGGGACGATGAACAGCAGTGCGGGCGCGTAATCGGCCCGCCCCCCAAAGGTATCGGCGAACTCGTGCATCAGCAGGGCGATGAAGAGCCCGAATGCCAACACGCCGAGACCGGCGAGGCCGACCAGGAAGCGGACGATGGTGGTGAGGATGGTGCGCTGTTGGTTCATGCCGCCACCGTATGGCAGACGCCGCCGCGTGACGCTGGGGGACTGCCCCCGAATCTCCCTAGGGGGTGTGGGGGTCGCGTCGCATGGACGTGACGGTGAGGTCGGCGCCGACGACCGGTTCCGTGGCAACCACGTGGAAACCGCGGTGCTCATAGAAGGTGACGTTGCTCGGGTCCAGCGTGTCGAGTGACACCGGAAGGCCGAGCTCGTCCGCCCAGGCGAACCCGACGTCGAGGAGCTGGGTCGCAACCCCGTGGCGGCGATGCTCGGGCAGGACACCGATGCTGTCCAGGTAGATGTGCCGATCAGGGCGAGCTCTGCGACGCATCAGCTGGATGAGGCGATCGGCTTCCTCGAGCCGTTTCACGGCGTGCTCGGGAATCGTCGGTTCCGCGGTCACATTCGGCGCGTCTGGTGGCGGAGGGTCATCGATCGGGGGGCGCTCGAGCCACAGAGCAACAGCGACGAACGGCTCACCCCAGGCGTCCACTCTCCCGACGTCCATCGCATGGGTCATCGATGCGAGGTAGATCTGCTGGTGGAGGTCGATGAACTCGTCCTCGTCGGGAAACAGCCAGCGGCCGCCGGG
This sequence comes from Acidimicrobiia bacterium, assembly GCA_030066755.1. Taxonomy (GTDB): domain Bacteria; phylum Actinomycetota; class Acidimicrobiia; order Spongiisociales; family UBA5794; genus JASJAX01. Next base: position 187 of record JASJAX010000182.1, on the reverse strand, counting down.
CTCGTCGAGCATCGCTCGAGACATCGCCGCAGCAGCGTCCGGGACACGATCGGGGGTGATCCGGATGAGCGTCATGGCGGGTCCGGTTTGCCTGCGTTCTCGGCAAGCACGGTCCACGCACCGGCGGCGACGACGATTCCGACCGCGAGGAGAAGGAGGCTCCACACGATGAGTTCCGTCGGGGATT
>JASJAX010000181.1 GCA_030066755.1 Acidimicrobiia bacterium | reverse complement strand
GCGTGCACGACCATGGTTCGTTCGGTGTCGACGGGGAACTCGGGCTTCCCCGGCGCAAACCCAGCAACGAGTTCGTCGATGCCGTCGGCGGCGAACACGGGGTCGAAGCTGGTTGCGATACCAGCGGCCTTCTCCCCATCGAAACGATGAACCGCTGTCTCGTGCGCCTGACGCCTCGCCCACATGGCGAGCGGCGACGGTGCGGGGAGGAAGGTCCAGGCCTCAACGTCGGACGGCGCGGATTCGAGCGTCTGGACCAGGTTGGCGTTGGTTTCGAGGTACCACGCGATCAGCCGGTCATCCTCGGGCCAGAAGACGGCCAGCTCCGGCCAGAGCTTGGCAAATTCGTTGATGTCGTCACCCCATGACGGGTCTTGGAGTTCGGCGACGTGACCCGCAGCCCAGAGGTGAATCATGCCGAGATGCCGGAGCAGCTCTCGCATGTCCCAGCCGGGGCAGGTCGGAACGTCGGCATCGAGTCCGCCCCGTTCGGCCGCTTCGGCGAGGAGCTTCGCTTCCTGTCCGACGATCGTGATGTGTTCTGCGATCTCCATGGTGTCCCTCCCGATCGGATCGTCCGTTCGCTCTCGATGCGGTATCAGCGTGTTGAGCACTCCGACTACTGCATTGTGCAGTAGACCATATACTGCACGATGCAGTAAAGTCAAACGACATGGCACCGAAGATGACGACCTCGTCGTACGCAGTCCTTGCGCTCCTCGATCTGAAGCCATGGACCGGGTACGAACTCACCCAGCAAGCGCAACGCAGCCTCCGCTACGCCTGGCCAAAGTCGGCGCGGCTCCTGTACTCGGAGCCGAAGAAGCTCGTGGAACGCGGGTACGCAACCACCTACAAGGAGCAATCGGGGAACCGGAGCCGCAACGTCTACGAGATCACGAGCGAGGGTCGCATCGCGCTCGAGGAGTGGACGGAGACGCGAACTCAGCCGCCTCGGATGGAGCTCGAGGCGCTGCTGCGGCTGCTCTTCGCCGATCACGGATCCATCGAGGACCTTTACCGGGCTCTCGACGAACTCGAGGCCGACATCGGCGAACATCACCAGGCGATCGTCGACCTGATGGCCTCCTACCTCGACGGGGGACATCCTTTCCCACATCGAACCCACCTGTCTGTGCTCTTTGCCACCTTCCAGATCGACATGTTCAAAACGATCGAACGCTGGATCGAGTTCGCCCGCGACGAGATCGCCGAATGGGAGACGACGAAGGATCTCGGGATGACCGCCCGCACCGAGACGCTCACTCGTCTCCTTGCCAACGATCAGACCCCGCTCAGCGACTGAACGGCGTCGTGCCTCAACCCACCAGACGGCCCGGTTGCGGGACCTCTGACCCTGTTCATCCAGATTCCCCGGGCGCGACCGTGAAGTTTGGGAGGGAATCTGGAGGGGGTGGTCGCGAAGAGCCCCACGCACGTGCAATCTGCATTCACCGATGTATGGGAGGTGAGTCAATGGCGAAGCTGACGCGAAGCATCGAGATCGACGCCCCCGTCGAGAAGGTGTTCGACTTCGCCATGGATGTCGGGAAGTTCTGGTCCTCATGGCCTGAGGACATTGCGGTGAGAGATGTCGAGTTGAAGCCTGACGGCGTCGGCACCTCCGCCCGGTTGTTCGGACACTTCTTTGTCATCCATATGGAAGGGACGATCGAATACACCGACGTTGTCCCCAACGAGCGGATTGATGCCGACATCCACTGGGTCGGAGAGAGTCCCTCATGGGTGTTCACGTTCGAGTCCGCCGACGATGCCACGACGTTGACTGCTGAGGCCGAGTGGGACGTCAAGGTTCCCGTTGTCGGCAAGCGCATCGAAGGCATGATGGTCAAAGGTCATGAAGAGGGACTCGAGGGCTTGCTGGAGACGGTGAAGTCCCGGGTGGAAACCGAGGTCGCTGCGGCAGTGTGACAGACGGCGGTCGCCATCACGTGGACTGCTGGTGAGGTTGCCGGCGCAGGCCTGGGCGTTCCAGCGGAAGAAGGAGTTGCCTCAACCCGCCCCCTGGTGGGAGGCCGCGCTGGCGATCGCACGCGAGTTTGGAGACCACCATCTGGCGAGTGGGCGACTGCGTATCTGTGCGGGGGGTTGTAGGAGCCGTCGTCGAGGCTCAGGTCAACCTCGGGACCCGTACATCACTCGAACGGCATCGACCGTCAGCGGACAGGCCTCAGCCTCGAGTCCGAACGTATCGCACTCGGTGTTGGTGAACCCGCGGGTCGCACGGCGCAGGGCTAGCTCGACGAGTGCGTTGGGATCGACGGTGATGAGGCGCAGACCTGCGTCCGCGGCCGAGACCAGGACACGCGTCCCGTCGGGAGTCCAGGCGAGCCCCCGCGCTACCTCGTCGATCTCGACCGAATAGGCCAGCGACCAATCGTTCGTACTCCAGAAGTTGATGACGGGGTCCAAGCCGGCAACAGCGAGGACAGCATCGTCGCTGCGGAACGCCAACGTCGCGACCCGACCGCCGACACCGGTGAAGTCCGCAAGCAGCCAATCGGCCTCCGCCGCTCCCGCCACAAGGGGATCGGCTGTGGCGACTCGCACCCGGCCAGAGTTCTCGCCGATGGCAAGCAAGCTGCCGTCCGAGCTGAACTCGACCTCGAGCGCATGCGAATCGGGCTCGATGGCAATCACGGCAAGCGTCTGTCCGGTTGCCGCGTCGTGGACCCGGAACTCCCGGCTGTCACTGGCCACTGCGACCAGTGAGCCGTCGGGACTGAAGCTTGCGTCGTAGATCCACTCGGATCCCCCCTGCGAGCCGATCCATGCGATCAGGTTGCCCGACATGAGGTCGACGATCGCTGGGCCGCTGCCCAACTCTCCCTCGAGGTTCACCGCAACGCGCGACGCCGCCTCGTCGACACCGGCCGGTTCGCTGCCCCAGACCCTGGTGAGCGGCTCCATGGTGAATGGGTCGAAGGCAACGTATCCGAGCCTATCGTCATCGCGCGGGGTGACGGCGACTGTTCGGACCCGGTTGCTCACGGTGAAGTACTTGCTGAAGAGCGTCGAGGTCGATTCCTCGAGCGTCGCAACGGTGTCGTACGGGGGTGACAGCGAGATGCTGCGGAGGTCTCCGGTGTCGTCGGCAACGAGGGCAGTGTCGTTGTCGAGCACGGTCAGTTTGCGGAACTCGCCGAGGCTCGGCACGTCGCCGGCGATCGACCGCTGCGGGGTCACCTCCCAGATCAGAGTGAGACCGGTGTCGTCGGTCGACGCCAATCGAGGGGTGACCCCTTCGGTCGGGTTGTTGTCGAACCGGATCTGACGAACGGTCGCTGCGGTGTGACCCGCATATCGAGCCAGAATCGCACCGGTCTCGGCGTCGTAGATCTCGATGACGCGAGTGCTGCCGGAGACGGCGATGAACGAACCGTCGGCGCTCCAGTCCATGGTTCGTGAGGATGATGGTGTCGGCCACGATCGGGTCTCGGCCAGCGTTTCGAGGTCGTAGATGCGAAGGACGTCCCCGTCCAATGTCGCCAGCTCCTTGCCATCGGGGCTGAAGGCAACCGACTCAGGCTGATCGCCGCCGGGGAACGTCTCCAGGCGCGTCCACGAAGTGGCATCCCAGAGTTCGAACCCGCCCCCCGTCGCCGTCACCGCAACGGCGAGGAACCGTCCGTCGGGACTGAAGTCGGCTCCATGGATCCATCCGACTTCGAGCACCTGTGCTTGCTCCCATGTCGTTGTGTCCCAGATCCGCACGCTGCGGCCCTCGTCCGTGGTTGCCAGCCAGCGACCGGTCGGGTCGAAGATGGGCCTGGCCGCCCCGTCGTCGCCGCTGCCTCGGGGAAGGACGGCAACTCGCTCGCCGCTGCTGGTATCCCAAATGAGGACGCTGCCGCCCTGAAGGGTCGTGGCCAAACGCGTCATGTCCGGGCTCCAGGCCGCTCCGGTGACCGTCCCGGCCCCGCCGTAGGCAGATACCTTGGCGCCGGTGCCGGCGGACCACACCGCTCCTTCCGGTGTGGTGCCGGCAGTGAGGAGCTGGGTGGAGTCGGTACTCCATGCGAGTGTCGTTCCACCGCCGGTTGGCAATCGCAGGGCGATGCGATGGACGCCGAGCGCGCGATGGAGCGCATCAATAGCCTCAGGGAGCACTTCGGTGCCGGAGGTGCGTGCAACCTCGCCTGCGGCGAGGGCAAGCAGTACGGCCCGGTCGACGTCCTCGCTGATCTCAGTGGTGCTTTGAGCCGCGAGCACTCGGGCGCGGTTGAGTGTCGACTCCTGCTCGGCGACTACTCGTGCGGCGTCCGCCTCGGCGCGTGCGCTGTCTGCATCCTCCTGCGCAGCGATGGCGATGTCCCGGTCCTCCTGAGCTTGTCGCTCGCTGTCCACTGCGACTCGCCGAGCTTCCTCGGCCGCCTGCGCCTCGCGTGAAGCGTCATTCCCGCGGTCCCACGCAAGACCGGCGAGTACCGTCGTGATCACCGCGGCGAGTACCGCAGCGATAGTGATCCGGCGTCTCCGTTGTGCGCTCCGCGCAGCCTCTCTCGCCTCGACGCGGGCTGCGGAACCGAGGAAGGCGTGTTCCTCTGGAGTCAACCGCAGTGCAGTGCTTGCGGCCCAGTCCTCGAACTGCGCCAGGCGACCGCCGCGCGGGAGGAAGCTCTCGTCCTCGTTGGCCTGGCGCCACTCGTCCATCGCAGCCGTGAGGCGGCGTCGGACGACGAGGTCGTTGCGTTGATCCTCGATCCAGGTGCGGAGCCGTTCCCACTCACGGAGGAGCGCCTCGTGGGCCACTTCAACGGTGGGGCCCCGCGTTGCGGGGTCACGGTCGAACGTGAGCAACCGGGCGGCGCCGAAAGACGTGAGGGCGTCGTCGAGGCTGCGCTCATCGACGTCGGGACCGCTCAGCTCGCTGCGCCGGACACGCCGCCGGAGATCGTCGGCGCCTTCGGCCACCGTGACCATGCGTAGCAAGGCGGATCGCAGCTCCGTCTGGGCTGCGGATCCCAGATCGATGTAGATCGACTCGGCGCGTTTGCCCAACGCTCCGACGACGCGCCCCGTCCGCTCGTATTGCTCGAGAGTGATGATGTTTGAGCTTCGCTCCTCGAACAAGCCCGTGAGCGAGTATTGCAGCAGCGGTAGCTCGCCAGGTTGGCCGGATACGTCGTGGATGATCTGGGCGACCAGGCCCGGTTCGAACTCGACGCCGGCGGCGATGGCCGGCTGCGCAATCGCAGCGGCGAGCTCCATCTCGTCGGGCAGTGACACCGGAACCAGTCCCTGCTTGAGCAGCGCACCAAACTCCGGGTATTCGAGGGGGCGATCGAAGAAGTCGGCACGAAGCGTGATCACGACGCGGAGCCGCGAGCGAGCATCGTCGAGTGCATTGACGAGGCTCCTCAGGAAGAGCCGTCGTCGCTCCTCGTCGGCTACCAGTGAGAAGAGCTCTTCGAATTGATCGATCACGAGGACGAGTTCGGCGTCGTCGTTGGGCAACACCTGCTTGACAACTCGCCGCAATCCCCGCTCGTCTCCCAGTAGGTCATCGATGATGCTGGTTCGGTCGGTGCCGATGCGAAGCAGTGCGCCTTCGAGCTCCTCGAAGGGGAAAGCCCCTGGATACATGTCAGTGATCAACAGGTTGCGCGGGTCGGACGCTCTGAGCCGGGGAATGAGACCCGCCTTGACGACGCTCGACTTGCCGGCACCCGATGGCCCAACGACCGCCACGAGCCTCGCCTCGGCTGCCTTGTGGACGAGCTCTTCGATCAGGTCATCTCTGCCGAAGAAGTCGCCGGCATCCACCTCCTGGAACGCTTCCAGCCCTTTGTACGGGTTACGAGTACTGACGGGACCTGCCGGCGCTGATCCCGTGGCGACGACGTCCCGGCCCGCTGATTGCCGCAGCGCACGGAGAAAGTCCCTGGTGCGGTCGTATCCGTCCGGTCCAGACGCGAACTCGAGGACGGTCAACACGCTCGACGGGATGTCGTGCTCCTCGACAACCGTCGCAAGGGGATGATCAGACGGATCGACGCCAACGAGCATGCGGTGCGCCATCGTTGCGAGCCCGCGAATGTCATGGCGTCGGTCTGCTGCTGCGGAACCGGCGCCGATGGTGAATCCACCGAGGTAGGGATGGCCTCCCTCATCGAGCAGCACGTGGCTGGCATCCACGCGACCATGGATGACTCCACGTCGGTGCGCCTGGTCGAGGGCGCCACCGACCTGATCGAGGAGGCGAAGCGTCGCGTCCAGGCCAAACGTTCGCTCCGTGAGGGCATCCTCGAGACTGCCGCCTCCGAACCATCGGGTCACTTGATATGCCCGGCCCGGTTCCCGCCACGTATCGAAGACGAACGCAATGTGCGGGTGCTCGATCGCAGCGACCAGGGCGGTGTCGTGGAGGAAGGTCGCAATGAAGTCGGCATCGTCCGCGATCGCTGGACCCAGCACCCGAATCGCGACCTCCCGGCCAACCGACCGTTGGTAGGCACGGTAGGTCTCGGTGCCTTCACCTGTGGCGATCAGCTCCCGCAGTTCGTAGCCGCGGACCGCCGAGACTCCGGGCGTTGAGACCGCCGCCGCGAGTTGAAGCGCCGGATCCTGGTCGAGAACTCGTTGCTCGAGGTCCTGCAGCTCCTTTGACGGCTCGAGTCCGGTTTCATCGGCGAGGAAGCGTCGCATGCGCTCGTAGGATCGGAGGGCCTCTACTTGGCGCCCCGATCGGAACAGGGCGGTCATGTGCAGCGACCGAAACCGCTCATCGAAGGGGTACTCGTAGGTCAACGCCTCGAGTTCGCCGATGAGCGATCCGTGCCGACCGAGCCTGAGGTCGGCATCGATTCGATCACCGAGCGCAGCAACCCGCAGACTCTCGAGGCGGGTCACCTCGGGAATCAGGGTCAGCTCATCGCCGAGTTCTCCGTACGCCCGGCCGCGCCACAAGCCGAGCGCCTCGGCCAGCATCTCGGATGCGCGCTCGGGATCGTCGTCGACGACGGCAAGCGCTCGATCGTGCAGGGACGAGAACACGTCGGCGTCCAACTCTCCCTCGACGTGGAATGAGTAGCCGTCGGTCTCGGTACGGATCACGGGGCCCAGCGCGGTTCGAAGATGGTGGACGTATCCCTGCAGCGCTTTGCGTGCAGTCGGGATGACGTCCTCGCCCCAGACTCCGTCGATCAGCTTCTCCGTCGAAACCGTGCGTTCGCCTGAAGCCACGAGCAACGCGAGAACGAGGCGCTGCTTGCGCCCGCCGAGTTCGAGCTTCCGCCCGTCCATCGTGACGGTCAGAGGCCCGAGAACCTGCACCCTCATGCTTCGAACATAGCGATCGGCACCCATTGGTGTTCCACGATGCACCCCATCGGTTTGACGACGGTTAGATCGAGAAATCCCAGGTCATCGGCGCCTTGAACCTCCCAAGGAGTCGAAGGGTCATGTCCTCGCAGTCTCGGATCAACCCGCAGCTAACCCGGGCGTGGAGGCCGCGTATCCGCAGGCGCGGACGGTGCGGTCATGACGCATCTCCGAACCCCATCCAAGTCACTGCCCCTCGCACTTCTCGCGCTGGCGATCCTCTTCGGTCCGGCACCGCTTGCGCTGGGCGAAGGCGACGCTGCCGGCCTCCCCGGCGAATTGGACACGATCGCACCCGCACCGCCGGTCACAGCCATCGAGGTCGGCCCACGAGTGATCACGCACCCGGCCGGCGATGCCGACTTGATGCGTCTCGGCTCATGGGGTCTGGCAAGGTTCGAAGCGGCACAACTCGACACTCCGCCGATTGAGATCCATCTCCATCGCGACCGTGATGCGTGTCGCGGACACCGCGGGCTGTTCAA
>JASJAX010000180.1 GCA_030066755.1 Acidimicrobiia bacterium | reverse complement strand
TCGACCGCCGCCATGACATGGGGTCCAGGATGCCCGTCGACAAACGGTTCGACGGTGAACTCCGCCCGTGCCTGCATTCACCCTCCCAAGAGCCGCCTGCGCCCGATGGTAGAGCGAGAGCTCCGTGCGCACGCAGGGGCTTTGGTCATTCAGTAGCCAGTAGCCAGTAGCCAGTAGCCAGTAGTCGGTAGCCGGTAGTCGGTAGCCAGTAGAGCAGCGTTTGGCGATCGTCTCTGTACTCGGTACTCAGTACTCAGTACTGGGCGGGGCGGAGCCCCGCCCAAAGTGACCTTTGACAGATTGTTAAGGGAGTGGGTTCGTGGCAGAGTGGGGCAGGAGACGGAGAAGGGGCGAGCCCCGCCCGCGTGGATCACGGGAGACGTTGGTATGACGCTGGAAGCCACCGGCACTGCACAGTTCGTGGTGAACGGGGAGCCGGCCTCTGTCAGATCGGATCACCCGCATCTTCTCGCCGCGCTCCGGGAAGAGCTCGACGTCACCTCTCCGAAGGATGGCTGCTCTCCGTCGGGCCAGTGTGGAGCCTGCACCGTGTTGCTCGACGGCAGGCCCATTCAGAGCTGCCTCGTGTCGCTCGAGAAGGCCGAAGGCAAGGCCGTTACCACCCTCGAAGGCTTCGACCCGGAAGAGCGGGCCCGCCTCGCCAACGCATTTGCCGCCACCGGCGCCCTGCAATGCGGCTTCTGCACGCCGGGCATCATGGTGCGGACCAAGGCGCTGCTCGACCAGAAGGGCAAGGATCTCACGAAGGAGACGGCGGCAGGCCGTCTCGGCGCCCACCTCTGCCGCTGCACCGGCTACACCAAGATCTTCGAAGCCATCGAGATGCTGCGCGACGAAGCCGTCATCGAGATGCCGGGACTGCCGACGCACATCGGCGACCGCGGCAAGAAGTACGAGGCCGAGGAGCTCGCACTCGGTGACCGCGGCTACATCGACGACATGCGGGTGCCGGGCATGCTCCACGCTGCCCTCCGCCTGGCCGACCATGCTCGGGCCGATGTGCTGAAGATCGACCCGGAACCGGCGCTGGCGATGACCGGCGTCATCGCCGTGTACACCGCTGCGGATATCCCCGGTGTGCAGCGAGTCGGCATCATCCACAAGGATTGGCCGATCATGATCGGCGAGGGCCAGCGGACCTCGTACCTGGGCGATGTGATGGCGGTTGTCGTCGCCGACGACGTGCAGACCGCTCGGGCCGCTGCCGACGCCATCGACATCGACTACAACGAGCTCAAGGTCTACGCCGACCCCGACAGCGCCCTCGCCAGCGACGAGGACGCCGTGTGGGGTCTCGACGGCAACGTGCTGTCCCGCTCCGTGTACCACCGCGGCGATGTCGATGCCGCCCTTGCGGATTGCGCCCACACCGTCTCCGAGACCTTCCACACCCAGCGCGTCGAGCACGCGTTCCTCGAACCGGAGTCGACGTTGGCGGTGCCCAACGACGACGGCACGCTGATGGTCTACTCGGGCGGCCAGGGAGTCTGGGACGATCGCGATCAGATCGCCGACATGCTGGCCATCGACAAGGACCAGGTCACGGTCGAGCTGATCTCCAACGGTGGTGCCTTCGGTGGCAAGGAGGACATGTCGAACCAGGCGCACACCGCGCTGGCCGCGCACCTCCTCAACCGTCCGATCAAGTGCACGCTGACTCGCCCGCAATCACTCCTGATGCACGCCAAGCGCCATCCCATCCGGATCGAGGCAACCGCCGGCTGTGACGAGAACGGCAAGGTCCTGGCCTACCGGGCACGCATGATCGGCGACAGCGGACCGTACGCTTCGGTCGGCATGAAGGTCCTCGAACGTGCGGCCGGTCACGCCAGCGGTCCGTACGAGGTCCCGAACGTCGACGTGGAGGCCGTCGCCGTGCGCACCAACAACCCGGTGTGCGGCGCATTCCGAGGCTTCGGGGCCAACCAGGCCCAGTTTGCGACCGAAGGCATGCTCGACCGACTCGCCGAGATGGTCGGCATCTCCGGCTGGGAGATTCGCAAGCGGAACGTCGTCAAGCCCGGCGATGTGTGGGGGCCCGGCCAGATCATGGATGATGGCTGCCTCGGCGCCGAGCAATGCCTCGATGCCGTGAAGCCGTACTACGACGCCGCCCGCGCCGAGGGCAAGGCCATCGGTATGGGCCTGGCGCTCAAGAACTCTGGTCTCGGCAACGGGTTCCTCGAGATCGCCAAGGCCGTCGTCCGCTTCGACGATGACGGCGGCGTCGAGGTTCGGCACTGCTGGACGGAGATGGGCCAAGGGGTGCACACGGTGGCGCTCCAGGTCGCAGCAGAAGAGCTCGACATCGCCCCGGAGAAGATCAGCGTGGTCGTCGACACGACTCGTGAGCTCGGAGCCGGCCAGACCACCGGATCGCGCGGCACGCTCATGGGCGCCGGCTCGGTGCAGGATGCCTGCCGGGTCGCTCTCGAGGACGGGTGCAAGCCGAACATCGACTACGTCGGTGAGTACCGAGTCGATTGGACCAACTCGCTCGAAGAGGGCGTTGAGAACCCGATCATCCACTCGGCATTCGGATACGCCGCCCAGCTCGTGATCGCCGACAAGGAGAGCGGCAAGATCGAGCGTGTGGTCGCCGTCCATGACGTGGGTCGGGCGATCAATCCGACCCTCGTCGAAGGGCAGATCGAGGGCGCCGTCCACATGGGTCTCGGCTACGCCCTCACCGAGGAGTTCCCAACGGACGAGCAGGCCATGCCGACGAACATGACGCTGCGCAGCCTCGGGATCCTGCGGCCCAAGGACATCCCCGAAATCGAGGCGGTCATCGTCGAGGCGCCGCAGCCCGATGCGCCGTATGGCGTCAAGGGGGTTGGCGAGATCGGGCTCGTGCCCACGGCCGGTGCCGTCGCTGCGGCCTTCTACGAGGTCGACGGCGTGCGCCGCACCCATCTCCCGATGAACGTGCACCAGCCGGTCGGCTCGTGACACGGGCCGGTAGCTCGCCGACCAGCTCGCATCATCTCTACTCGTCTGTGCCGTCCGACCCTGCCGGGTCCGACGGTCACTCGATACCGTTGTCAGCAGTCGCTGGATCCCTGGGAGGTAGCCAATGTCCGCCGTGACGCCCGGCCTCGTATGTGCCCACCACCACCTCTACTCCGCCCTCGCCCGTGGCATGCCGGCCCCGCCAAAGGTGGCCACGAACTTCCAGGAGATCCTCGAGCAGATCTGGTGGCGGCTGGACACCGCGCTCGACCTGGACATGATTCGCTGGTCGGCGATGCTCGGCGCCCTCGAGTCGCTCGAGAACGGAACCACGGCCATCGTCGATCACCACGAGTCGCCGAACGCCATTGAGGGCAGCCTCGATGTCATCGCTGAGGCGTGCGCCGAGGTCGGCGTGCGCTTGCTCGTGGCGTACGGGATCACCGACCGGCACGGAGCCGATGGGGCCAAGCGCGGCCTTGCGGAGAACGAGCGCTTCATCAAGGCCGGCGGTCCCGGCATGGTGGGGATCCACGCTGCCTTCACGTGCACCGACGAGTCGCTCGAAGCGGCCGCTGGTCTCGCCGAGGACCTCGGCGTCGGCGTGCACATCCACGTGTGCGAGGGAGTCGGTGATATCGACGCCCCCCAGCGGCTCGACGGATTGACCCGCGATAACTGGTTGCTCAGCCATTGTGTCCATCTCCCGACGGATCACACGCTGAAGGGCACGATCCTCCACAACCCGATGTCGAACCTCAACAACGCCGTCGGGTATGCGAACCCGGCGCGGTTCACCAACCCCGTGGCGCTCGGCACCGACGGCATCGGCGGCAACGTCCTCGAATCGTTCCGGCTGGCGTACGTCATGCAGCGTTCGGTCGACGTCACCGTGGGCCCGGACCCGGCGTGGGAGTGGCTCCAGACCGGCTACAACATCATCCCGGAGGCCCGCAACGATGAGGTCACCTGGTCGTACGACCCGATGGACCCGTGGCACATCGCGTTCACGCCGGGGATCCGCCCGCTGGAGATCAAGGTCGGAGGCGAGGTCGTGTTCGCGGACGGCAAACCCACGAGGGTCGACGCCGACGAAGTGCGAGCCAAAGCGGCCGAGCAGGCAGCGAGGTTGCACGCAAGGTTGTGAGGCGATAGATCCGATTCCTGAGACCTGAGACCTGTGACTTGAGACTTGTGACTGCGAGCGACTGAAAGGAGCGAGCCTTGTCCGATCGTTTCCACCCCATCTCGATGGAGCAACTCACCGACTGGGTGTTCACCGAGTTGGAGGAGAAGGACTCCTTGTTCAACGTTCCGCGGTCGGCGTTCTTCGTCCCGAGCCCGGATGATCGTTTCCGACTGACGAAGTACGGCGTCGAGATGGACACCCCGTTCGGCGTCGCCGCCGGTCCGCACACGCAGATGGCACAGAACATCATCGTGTCGTGGCTGGTCGGCGCCCGGCTCATCGAGCTGAAGACGATCCAGACCCTCGATGAGCTCGATGTCAACAAGCCCTGTATCGACGTGGAGGACGAGGGCTACAACGTCGAGTGGTCCCAGGAGCTGAAGGTCTTCGAGTCGTTCGATGAGTACCTGCGGGCCTGGGTGCTGATCCACGCCCTGCATCACAAGTTCGGCTGGCACGGCGACCGTCCCGGGATGATCTTCAACATGAGCGTCGGGTACAACCTCGAAGGCATGCTGAAGCCCAACGTGCAGTGGTACTTCGACACGATGGCCGATGCATCCGACTACCTGCCGGGATACATCGACCTCGTCGCCGAGCGGTACCCGGCCGTCAGGGACATCGACATCCCGGCGCAGCTCTCGGACACGATCACGCTGTCGACGATGCACGGTTGCCCACCCGACGAGATCGAGAAGATCTCGCTGTACCTGCTCGAGGAGCGTGGCCTGCACACGTCGGTCAAGTGCAATCCGACGTTGCTCGGCGCCGACCGCGTGCGCGGCATCGTCAACGACTCGCTCGGCTTCGACGACATCCCTGTGCCCGATGAGGCGTTCGGGCACGACCTCATGTACGTCGATGCCGTGCCGATGTTCCACAACCTTCGTCGCGTGGCCGCAGCCAAAGGCCTCACGTTCGGGCTGAAGCTCACGAACACGCTCGAGGTGAACAACTGGCGCCCGACGTTCGACCGTGACGACATGATGTATCTCTCCGGTCGCGCCCTCCACGCCGTCACGACCAACCTGGCGTCGAAGATCTCCGAGGAGTTCCGCGGCGACCTGATGTTGTCGTTCGCCGGCGGGGCCGACTGCTTCAACGTCGCCGACCTGCTTCGCTCCGGCATGCGCACCATCACGGTGTGCTCGGATCTGCTCAAGTCCGGTGGCTACCTGCGGATGTTGCAGTACATGGAGAACGTCAACGCGGCGTACGACGAGGCCGAAGCGGTCGATACCGAGGACTTCATCATGAAGACCGCGATCCGGCAGCCGGACGTGGCGGAGTTCACCCCGCTCATGCGGTATGCGTCGTTGACGGACTCGGGCCTCGACCTCACCCTCGCCCAGTGCACCGACCTCAAGAAGGCGCTGATTGCCGCCGGCGATGACGATCCGCTGGTCGATGCGGTCCGATCATGGGCGCTCGCCGAAGGCTTCGATGACGAGCGTGCCGACGCCGTGGTTGCGCTCGCAGTCAAGGTGATGAGCCGCATCAACCTCCGGCAGTACGCAGAGCAGGTGCGGAGCGACTGGCGATACAAGAAGCACTCGTTCCGTATGGACCGGTCGAAGACGCCGCGTGAGCTGCACTACTTCGACTGCATCGAGGCTCCGTGCGTCGATGAATGCCCGGTGGATCAGAAGGTGCCGCAGTACATGAATGCGGTCCGCGACGGGAACTTCCTCAAGGCAGTTCAGCTCGCCCGTGAGGACAATCCGATGCCGTCGATCCTCGGTCAGGTGTGTGACCACCTCTGTGAGAACACGTGTATCCGGACGCATTACGATCAGCCGCTCGCTATTCGCCAGATCAAACGCTTCATCATGGAGCACGAGGAGCAGCCGGTGCTGTTCACTCGCAACGAGCCGGTGCAGCAGAAGGTCGCCATCGTCGGGGCCGGCCCGGCCGGTCTCGCCGCCGCGGAGCAGCTCGGGTACGCCGGGTTCGGCGTCACGATCTACGAAGCGCACCCGTACGCGGGTGGCATGGTGGGCGGAGCGATCCCGTCCTACCGGCTGCCCCAGGCGAAGATCGACCAGGACATGGCGATCCTCGACGAGCTCGGGGTCGAGATCCGGTACAACCAGAAGGCCGGTGTCGACTTCACGATCGACGACCTGCGCAACGACGGGTACGTGGCCGTCTTCGTGGCCGTCGGCGCACAGCTCGCCAAGAAGCTGAACCTCCCCGGCGAGGACGCCGAGGGCATGATGGACGGCATCACGTTCCTGCGCAGCGTGCGTGAGGAGAATCCGATCGCAATCGGTCGGCGAGTCGGTGTTATCGGTGCCGGTGACACCGCCATGGACTGTGTGCGCTCGGCGCGACGGGTCGGTGCCGAAGAGGTGAGTCTGATCTACCGGCGCACCATCGACCAGATGCCCGCCGATCCAGAAGAGATCCATGCCTGTATCGAAGAGGGCATCAAGATCGTCGAGCTCGCCAAGCCGGCGGCGCTGCACGTCGAGGACGGCAAGCTCGAAGGACTGGTCTGCACCAAGACGCAGTACACGGGTGAACGAGACGATTCGAATCGCAAGATCCCGTTCGACGTGCCGGACTCGGAGTTCGAGATCCCGATCGACACCCTGATCCTGGCGATCAGCCAGCACTCAGTCCTCGATTTCCTCGGTGACGAAGCTCCCGCGCTCACGAACCGGGGATACATCGAGGTCGATCCGGAGACGTACGAGTCGTCGATTGCCGGCGTGTACGCCGGTGGCGATGTCGCGGCGGACGGTCCCTCGTCCATCGTCAAGGCCGCGGCCGACGGCAAACGTGTCGCCGAAGCGATCGTTGCCAAGTACGGCAGCGAGCGGGCCATGCCGGTGCCGGAGGAGCGTCCGGTCGATCTCCACGAGATGACCGTGCGCCGGGCCCATCGTGAGTACCGAGTTCCGATTCGGTTCACGGATCTCGATCAGCGTGACGGATTCGAGGAGACGGTCTTGTCGTATACGCCCGAGGAGGCGATGCGGGAAGCGAGCCGGTGTCTCGACTGCCACGAGATCTGCAGTCTGTGTGTCGGGGTGTGCCCGAACATGGCGCTCATGACGTACGAGATGGAGGCGGTCCAAGCCGATCTGCCGGCGCTGACCGTGCAGGACGGAGCGGTGGTGGCCGGTGAGGCAATGCCGTTCGTGGCCGACCAGCAGTTCCAGATCGCCGTCTTGACGGACTTCTGCAACGAATGCGGCAACTGTGTCACGGCCTGTCCGACGTCGGGCGAGCCGTATCGGGACAAGCCGCGGCTGTATTTGAACCGGGAGGACTTCGAGGCAGAGAAGTCGAACGCGTTCATGATGTTCGGCGACTCGGTCATGGAAGCCCGCGTCGACGGACAGACGCACCGGATCGAGGTGAACGGCCAGCTCGAATACCGGGCCCCGTCGTTCACGGCGACGCTGAACCCGGAGACCCTTGAGCTGATCGAGGCCACCGCAACCACAGCGTCCGAGGGCGAAGCCCTCTCGCTGGAGCCGGCTGCGGTCATGCTCACCCTGCTCGAGGGTGTGTCGGCCTCGATGCCCCACATCCCGGTGATGGTCGACGGCGGGACCCTGGTCCCACACCCCGGCTACGAGGAGTAGGTTTCGCCGGCAGCGCGGAGCGGCGAAGCCGCTCCGCGCTCAGGCCGGAGGCGTGCGGGCCAGTGATCAACAGGTGCACCGGGGTCTCG
>JASJAX010000179.1 GCA_030066755.1 Acidimicrobiia bacterium | reverse complement strand
AACCAAGGGCGCCACCCAACGGGAACCACCGTGATCGTGACCAAGGTGGACACCCTCCCCGACCTGCACTTCGTGCAGGCCACCCGTCCCCCAAAGGGGGGACTGTCCCGACGCCCCGACGTGCCCCTACGGGGCGATGGCTGAGAGGCCGGTGATGAGGACGACGGTCAGGCCGAGTACTACCTGTTGGGCTCCGAGGACTGCGGCTCTGGGTGGGGGGAGTCTTGCGAGGATGGCGTGGATGATGCAGAGGGCCACCACACTCACGGCGCCGGCGATCGGGACGAGATCGGTGGCGGCTCCGAGGATGACGGCCAGGCTCGCCACACCCTGGGCGGCGATGTTGACGGGATGACGGTGGGGCTGACCCTTGGCACGTCGCAGTTGGAGTCGGACGAAGAACACCGCCGCAGCAGCACGGGCGGCCATGACGAGCCACAGCCCGTAGGCAACGCGTGGGTCGGCACCTCCGGCGAGGGCGATCGCCGCCGCGATCGCGCTGATACCGATGGTCCCGGCCAGTTCGGGAGTCAGCCAGCGGCTCCTGCTGCGGACGTCGTACCACAGCTCGATCGCGATCAGCACAGCTGCGGGAACCAGCGGTGGCCACCACGCGTGCTCGGCCGTGACGACGGCGATCCCTGCGAGCACGGCGAGGATGACCAGTTCGACCACAACCAACTGTGCGGCCAGCCTGGTTCGCTCGAGCTGGCGGTCCCGGAATCGATCGACGAGGACGATTCGCAGGGGTGTCCTGGCGAGGAAGCCGAGGAGGGCGCCCCCGGCAAGCGCAAAGCCGGCGGCGCTGGGAGCGACGATCAAGCCGAGGATGGTCGGTTCGAGGGTGAGGCTCCACCCGCCGTGCTCGCCCGGAACCGCCACATCACGCATCCGCAGTGGCGTCGTCTCAGTCACGGGTCCAGGTTACGAGCGCAGCCGTTCGGCTGCGCACTCTCGCATCCGGTGTCAGGTGTCTGGCGGCTCGACGAAGCCGTCGTTGCCGACCGAGCAGCATTGTCGAACCCGCCACGGCTCGATCAGCGAGAGATCACCAGATCTTTGCCCGGTCTACGACGGGGCGCATCATTGGGGCGTCGTCGGGGATCCCGAAGGCGTCGGCGAACTCCTGGAGGTTCGCCATCACACCGTTGCAGCGAAACTCAGGCGGGGAGTGCGGATCCGTCGAGACCCGCAGGCGCATGTACTCGTCGGTCTCCACCGAACGCCAAATCCGGGCGTTGGACAGGAAGAAGCGCTGCTCCGGCGTCAGCCCGCCGATCATCTCCGACCCGGTTTCCGCCAGCGCATCCTGAAGGGCGGCGTACGCAATCGTCACGCCACCGAGGTCCGCGATGTTCTCTCCCAGCGTGAGCCGTCCGTTGACGGTGAGTTCGCCGAGCACCGTGTACTCGCTGTATTGGTCCGCAACGACGTCGGCACGTCGTTCGAACTCAGCTCGATCGTGCTCCGACCACCAATTGCGGAAGTGTCCTTCGGCGTCGAACCGAGAGCCCATGTCGTCGAAGCCGTGGGTGATCTCGTGCCCGATCACTGCACCGATGCCGCCGTAGTTCACGGCGTCGTCGGCGTCGTCGTCGAAGAACGGTGACTGCAGAATGCCCGCCGGGAAGACGATCTCGTTGCGCAGCGGGTGGTAGTACGCGTTGACCTCGTGCGGGGCCATGGCCCACTCGTGAGGATCGACCGGCTCATCGAGTTTGCGGATGCGCCTGGCGTACTCGAGACGACGGGCCGCCATCCGCAGCTCGATCCAAGGCCCGTCCCCAAACTCGAGCCCCGTGTAGTCCTTCCAGACGTCCGGGTAGCCGATCTTCGGAGTGAATCCGGCCAGCTTCTGGAGGGCGGCTTCCTTCGTCTCGTCGGTCATCCAATCGAGATTGCGGATGCTCGTCTCCATCGCCGCTGTCAGGTGATGCACCAGCGCCAATGCCCGTTCCTTGGCGTGCTCGCTGAATGCCTCGGCGACGTAGAGCTGGGCGACCAGCTCTCCGATCTCACCGGTTGCGGCACGCAGCACCCGCTTCCACCTCGGCTTCTGCTCCTGCTGGCCGCCGAGGATGGTTCCGTAGAAGCGGAACTGCTCGTCCTCGAAGGCGGGCGGAAGGCTGGAGGCGGTGGCGCGGAGGAGGTTGGTCACTGCGTATGCCCGCAGCGCGGCCGGCGCCGCATCGGAGAGAACGGCGTGGACGACCTCGAAGAAGCCGGGGTTGTCGACGTTGAGGTCGGTGACGTTCCCGGCCCCGATCGCATCGAGGTACGCCCGCAGTCCCAGACCGGGGGCAGCTTCGACGACCGCCGCAACCGAACGCCGGTTGAGGACGAGATCCATGTCGCGGGCCTGAGTGTTCGTATACGAGCGCTCAGCGAGGGCGGTCTCGAGTTCGAGCACGCCGTGGGCCGCCCCGGCGGCGTCCGGGAAGTCCACCAGCCCGAGCATGTTCGTCAAGTACGTCGTGTAGGCCTCGCGCAGCTGGACCGATGCCTCGTCGTCGCGCATGTAGTAGTCGCGCTCCGGGAGCCCGAGACCCCCGTGGTCGAGATAGAGCAGATGCACCGACGAATCGTCGAAGTCCGGGATCACCGAGGCGCCGAAGACCGGTCCGGCACCGATCTGATGGAATGCAGGGAGCGCAGCGAGCAGATCGTCGACCGAGCCGATCGCCATGGCCTGGTCCAGCAGCGACTGGATCGGCGCGAGCCCGGCCGATGCAATGGCGGCCTCGTCCATTCCGGCGGCGAAGTACCGCCCGACCCAGTGAGTGGGGGTGCCGGGAGCTCCGGGCTCAGCGGCCGCATCGGTGAGGAGACGGTGCAGCAGGTCCTCGTTGCGCGTGCGGACCTCTTCGAAAGCGGCCCAGCGCGAATACTCAGGGGGGACGGGGTTGGCGTCGATCCAACCGCCGTTCACGTACTGGTAGAAGTCGACGCCAAGATCGACCGAGGGGTCGGCGTCGGCCGGGTCGAAGACCGGATCGTCGTGGCGGATCAGGCTCACGTCAGATACGTTGCGGGCCGGCGAGGCGGGCGGCAACACCCTCGATCAAGAACTCACACGCGTACGGCGTGAGGGCTGCAGCCACGATTGGGGCGACGATCGTCCCGGCAGGGATGAAGATGTCGTCACCGATGGTGACCGTCGGCGCCATGATGCTCACGAGCATCGCCGCGACCCAGATCCCGCTGACCGTGAGGGTGACAAAGCCCCACGCCTCGTCCTGGCCGTAGCCCGACTCATGGGGACGGCGGAACACGGTGGATCGCATCACGAACACCGTGCCGAGCAGTCCCCAGAACCAATCGAGCAGGGCGGCAACGTTGAAGATTCGGGGTTCGTCGCCGAACTGGAGCTCGGGGGATTGCATCATGGAGACGATGACGGTGATCCAGATCACCGCAATGGTGATGTAGACCCAGTAGTTCTTGGTCTGCATTCGGCCCGTCTCCCTGTGCCGTTGGTCGACGACACACTAGTGCCCTGTCGGCGACCCCGCCGCACCCCTGCAACTCACCGACATGCAGGGAATTCGGGGCTGGGAGCGACCGCCGGGCGACGTTGCCGGCGACGGACAAGGGAGATTCTGGGTGGATCAGAGCTCGTCCGCCGTACGGGTGCCGCTCCAGCGTGCGATCTCGCCCTCGAGGTCGAGTCGTTCGACGACGGCCTCGTCGGCGTGATCTCCCCACGCAGCTCGGGGGAGCATCCACATCACCTCGAACTCGTTGCCGTCCGGGTCGGCGCCGTACAGGCTCTTCGTTGCGCCGTGCGAGCTCTCCCCGGTGTAGGCCCCCGATGTGATGAGCGTCGTCCGGAGTGCGGCGAGGTCATCGATGGTGTCGACCTGCCAGGCGAGGTGATACAGCCCGACGGTGGCCGCGCTCCGGGGCGCAGCGTCGGGGCCGAGGCCGAAGAGCCCGAGATCGTGGTGGTTCGCCGAGTCGGCGGCGCGTAGGAACACGGCACGCATCTGCGGTACCCGGGTCACCTCCCCGAACCCGAGCACGGTCGAGTAGAACTCGGCGACCCGGTCGACGTCGGACACGAAGAGCACCGCATGGTTGAGGCGACGGATCCCGGTCAATGTTCAGCCTCCTTGTGTGGCCATGGAAACGATCCCGGGGGCTGCAGAGCAGCCCCCGGGGATCACGAGTGTGAGCGGAGTTCTAGGAAGCCTTGGCTGCCTGGATCTCGAGTTCGATCGAAACCGTCTTGCCGACGAGCCATCCGCCGGCCTCGAGCGGTGCGTTCCATGTGAGGCCCCAGGCCTCGCGCTCGATCTCCGTGGTTGCGGAGAACAGCGCCTTTTCGTTGCCCCATGGGTCGGTGGCGACCCCGTGGAACTGCAGGTCGAGGGTGACCGGCTTGGTCACGCCACGGATGGAGAGGTCACCGTCGACGAAGACCTCGGCGCCCTCCCGGCGGACCGCCGTCGAGCGGAACGACAGCGTCGGGTAGTTCTCGACGTCGAGAAAGTCCGGCGAGCGAAGGTGATTGTCGCGGTCACCGACGCCGGTGTTGATCGATGCGGCATCGATGCTCACGTCGACGGAGGATGCCTCGGGCGTGTCGCTGATCTGGACGGTGCCGGAGAACACCTCGAATGAACCTCGCACCTTGGCGGCCATCAGGTGGCGGGCGCTGAATCCCACCACGGTGTGGGCGGGGTCGATGGCCCAGGTACCGATCTCGGGATGAGCGATGGTCTCGATCGTCATACGGGGGGCTCCTTCGGTAGGAATCGAGTTATTTGACAATGCAAAGATTGCGATGTCAGGGAATCTACACCAGAGATACCTGCGACGTCAACTATTGTCTGGTAAGATTTCTCGCATGGATCATTCCACCCTCGAATCGCGTGAATTGCTCGCCGACGAGCGCATCACTGCCTTTGGCATGCTCGTCGAGGCGGACCGTCGCATGCAGCGAGTCTTCGAGCAATCCCTCCGTGAGCACCACGGCATGACGATCGTTGTGTTCGAGGCCTTGCTGCGATTGGGCCGGTCCGAAGGGCATCTCTCGATGTCCGAACTCGCCGATCAGATGGTGCTGAGCTCGGGAGGCGTGACCCGGTTGATCGATCGACTCACCCGAGATGGCCTCGTCGAGCGGGTGCAATGCCCGGAGGATCGGCGAGTGCAATGGGCTCGGCTCACCGATGACGGTCGCAAGGCGCTCCAATCGGCCCTGGCGACCCATCTCGACGATCTCGACCGACACTTCGCCCAGCTCATCAGCGACGACGAGCTCCCGACGTTGCTCCGTGTCCTCGACCGCCTCCGGAGCGAGTGCCGCTGAACGACGGTCGAATCATTCGGTGAGCGATCAGGCGTCGACCGGCGGCAGATCGGCCTTCATGATGTCGAAAACGTTGCCCTCAGGGTCGAAACACTGGCGCCACACGTACGTTTCCCATTCGTGCTGCTCGCCAACTGTTCCGCCGAGCGCCTCGACACGATCTGTTGCGACATCGAGGTCGGGTGCCGCGAAGTCGAGGTGAATGCGGGTCTTCTCCGTACGACCCTCCGGCACCTGCTGAAGCCAGATCGAGAGCTTCGTTCCTTCGGCCGGCATGAGAAACGCAAACGGCTCGTGAATCGCCCGCACTTCGACCCCGAGGAACCCAGACCAGAACTGGGTCATCCTGTCGAGATCGTTGCAGTCGATCGTGAACGCGACCATCCGGGGAAGGGGTGCAGCTTCTTCAGTCATGCAACCAGCGTACCGATATCGGTAGTGCGACTCCTTAATGCTGGTCAATGACCGCCGACAGGGCATGGGACCTGGAGGTTGCACACATGGACAACACGCAGAACGGCTCACTCCCACAGTCGGTGCTCATCGTCGAGGATTCCCCGCTCCACGCTCGGATCCTCCAAAGCCTCATTCCCGGAGAATGGGAAGGCGAAGTCGAGTTGCTCGGCGCCAACACCCTGGAATCGGCACTCGAAGTTGCCAGCCGCCGAGGCCCAGACTGCATCATTCTCGATCTCATCCTTCCGGACGCCGACGGCACCGTGTCGCTCGAGGCGCTCCAGTCGGTGGTACCCGGCGTTGCGATCGTCGTCGTCAGCGCATCCCGAGACCCGAAGGTGGCCATGCAGGTCATCGCACAGGGAGCGCACGAATTCCTCTCCAAGTGGGACTTCAGCAGCGATGAGCTCACCACGGCGATCACCCTCGCCGTAGCTCGCAGCCAGGTCGCCAAGCCCGCCCCGCAGGTCATTCCTGCCCCCCAGGTCACTCCCGCAGCCGTCGACGTCTGAGACCCGACCGCTGCCCTCCAGGCCCTCGCCCCCCGGCGTCCATCGGGGGGTGAGGCGCGTCTGGGCTCGGCCTTCGGCCGAGCCAGAGCCCGGGCGGGCGGGTTGCCCGGGGTGACCGACGCGGCAGCTCCAGTCTTGGCGAAGGCCGAGGTCGAGTCGCCAGCCCTGACGCAGCCTGGCTGGAGTTGGTCGACGCGGCAGACGTCGACCAACTCAATGTTGAGGTCAAGTCGCCAGTCCGAACGTTGCTTGTGCACAGGTGCCCGAACGCGCGACATCTCGACTGACGACTGACGACTGGCGGCCGAAGGCCGCTCGGGGTAGGGGGGTGAAGCACTCGTCGATCACTGATCGCACGCTCTCTGTACTCAGTACTCGGTACTCAGTACTCCGGCCGAAGGCCGGCTCCCGGCTACCGTCCCCCTGCAACTGGTGACCGCCGTCCGGCGTTCTCACTGGTGACGCCGCTTGGAGTTCCGCTGCAATGACCAAAGCCCGCCCGATTCTGTCGACCTCCGTTGGGGAGAACCAGGGGGTGTTCCACGCGCGGGATTGGGTGAACTTCGTGGCGATCAGCCTCATTTGGGGGGCGTCGTTCCTGTTCATCGACATCGGGCTCGATGCGTTCGAGCCGGGGTTGATCACGTGGATCCGGGTGGCGT
Source organism: Acidimicrobiia bacterium (assembly GCA_030066755.1). Lineage (GTDB taxonomy): Bacteria > Actinomycetota > Acidimicrobiia > Spongiisociales > UBA5794 > JASJAX01. The sequence goes on along the minus strand of JASJAX010000179.1, from coordinate 931 downwards.
CGGGGGCGGCGGTGCTGGCGCTGTTCCCGAAATCGCGGACACCGATCGATCGGGAGGATCTCCCGCGGATCGTTGTGCTCTCGCTGGTGTGGGTTGCGGTGCCGTTCACTCTCTTTCCGGTTTCACAACAGTGGATCAACTCGGCGGTCGCCGGGATGCTCAACGGGGGCATGCCGATCTTTGCGGCGATCATCGCCACGTTGATGTTGCGGACGCCGCCCCGGGGGATCCACCGGGCCGGGTTGTTGATTGGATTCGCCGGCGTAGTTGCGATCAGCCTGCCGTCGATCGGGGAGGGCTCGAGTCAGGCGATCGGGGTCGCCCTCGTGCTGCTCGCTGTCGCCTGTTACGGCCTGGCCGTCAACATCGCAGCGCCGATCCAGCAGCGCTACGGATCGTTGCCGGTCATGATGCGCATGCTCGCGTTCGCCAGTCTGTGGACGCTTCCCTATGCGCTCATCGGCCTCCCCGAGTCGACGTGGTCGTGGTCGTCGTTCCTCGCCGTCGAGGCCGCCGGATCGATCGGGACGGGCGTGGCCTTCGTGATCATGGGCTGGCTCGTCGGCAGTGTCGGCTCGACGCGAGCCTCGTTCAGTACCTACGTCATCCCCGTTGTCGCCCTCGTCCTCGGCGTCGTCTTCCGCAGCGACACCGTGGCACCGATCGCCCTCGTGGGGACGGTCCTCGTCATCACCGGAGCAGTTCTCGCCTCCCGCCGAGAGGCGTAGACGAGTCCCAGGTCCCAGGTCGCAGGTCTCAAATTCCAAGTCGGCAGCCGACGAACGGCGGCCGGCCAAGCCGTCTCTGTACTCAGTACTCGGTACTCGGTACTGCCGCCGCAGGCGGCCTCCTACTGCCCTAGGCCGGCGATGACGTCCTTGAACGAGATGAGGCCGGCTTCCAGCGACTGGGCCAACTGGGCGAGTTCGGT
>JASJAX010000178.1 GCA_030066755.1 Acidimicrobiia bacterium | reverse complement strand
TACCTGAACAACGGCATGGTGTTCGGGGACACCTTCTCGGCGGGTCTCGATCGATGGGCGGCAACGGTCAACGCCGGCCTCGACCGATCCGTCGGCGAGCCGTCGGCGCCGAGCCTGAAGCTCGAGTCGAACGGGTCCAGTTCGTCGCACGTCAAGGCGAAGTTCCCGAGCGCTCGCGATGCGGTCTGTGTCGAGTTTGCGCTCCGGGTCAAGGATCGAGAGGCGGGCGCGGCCATGCCGATCGCTCGGATTCAGAACTCGGGAACCGCACATCTCGCCAGGCTCTTCGTGAAGGCCAATGGTCAGCTCATGGTCGAGTCTTCTCGCTCGGACAAACGTCGCAAGGTCGGCATCGAGCTTCAGGAGTTCCGGTGGTACGACGTCGAGTTCTGTGTGACCCGCGGTGGTCCGCCCGGGAACATCTCGGTCGCCATCGACGGTCAGGCTCTCCTGGATTGGGATACGCCGGTTGCGACGCAGCGGATCAAGGAACTCAAGTTCGGAGGCAGCAGCTCGGCGTTCAAGATCCGGATCGACGACGTCGGGGTGACGCTCCGCTAGCGGCCTCGGAGCCCTCAGCGTCTGTGCGGGTTGGCACGGGCGACGCAGTAACTTCAGGTGTGCGCCGGCCGCTCAACCTCGTCCGGCGTGTTGCCGAAGAGGCAGGCACGGTGCCGCAGGGCGCTGTGCTTCGAATCCATCGAGCGGGAACATGTCGCAGCCACCGAGTCCAGACTTCACGCCGCCCGACGACGCCCGGGAGTCATCGGTGCAACGGCCGTCGATGCGACGCCTGTGGGCGGCCATCTTCGGCGTCTCGCTTGTCGTTGTCGTCGGCGGAGCATTCGCCGTATCTGCGGTCGGATCGGACGCTGCTCCGCCGGACCCATCGGTCCCGGTGGCCACCTCGGTCTTGGCCCCCGAACCCAAGGTGGTGCCGAGTGACTTCCTCCCCGAGCAGGGGGCGTGGGTCGGGATGACGAGTTGGCCTCGCGACGACGACTGGTCGCGCGCCGGCATCCAGCGGCGCTGGGACGAGATCGAGTCTGCCGCTGGTGAGACGCTCGACATCGGCCATGCGTACCACCGCTGGAACGAGGAGCCGCTGATCACCTGGCGCGAGGAATGGAACGCCACCGTCGGGCGTCTGTCGCTCGTGTCGTGGTCGCAGACTCCGGTCGGACCGGTAGCGGCAGGAGAGTGGGACACCTACATCGCAGAGCAGGCGGATCTCGTCGCGGCCTTCGGCGAACCGATTCTCATCCGGTGGTTCTGGGAGATGGACGGTCGACAACGCCGGGCCCTTGCCGAAAGCCCGGAGGCGTGGATTGCCGCGTGGCGCCACATCGTGGGGGTCTTCCGAGAGCGCGGCGTCGACAACGCCGAGTTCGTGTGGTGCCCCAACGCCTGGGCGTTCGACAACGGCAACGGCGCCGACTGGTATCCGGGCGACGAGTGGGTCGACTGGATCTGCGCCGACGGTTACAACTGGGCTCCGGGCAGGTCGAACGCATCCTGGGATTCGTTCACCCGCGTGTTCGAGCGGTTCTATCGCTGGGCTGAGCGGCGCGGCAAGCCGATCATGATCGCGGAGACTGGTGCCCAGGAACGGGAACCGGGAGAGAAAGCCGACTGGATCGCCAGCATCCCGGGTGAGTTGGAAGCGTCGTTTCCCGAGATCGATGCCATCGTGTGGTTCGATACACCGGTGGATCACGACTGGTGGATCGACACCAGCGAGTCCTCGCTCGAAGCGTTCGCGGGGCTCGTACAACACCCCTACTTCCCGGGGATCGATCTGAGCGAGTGAGGAGCGGGCGGCGCTGGATCAGGCAGATTCGGACGCTCGGGTGCGTCTCGACCGGAGCGCCGACCAAGCCGCCGGGAGATCGAGGGTGACGCGGAGACGCCAGCAGACGGCGGCGTAGACCGCTCCCGCAACAACCAGGTAGATGAGCAGCGCTGCGAGGCGATCGTCGGCTACGAGCCAGATCGGCAGACCGATGCCTCCGAAGACGATCGTTGCCGCAGCGATGCCGGTCAGCGTGCCCCGCCCGAACGGATGGATGTGGACGTAGCGGTACACCTGAACGAGCGGAATCGCGTTGGCCAACAGACGGCTGATCGCCCATGAGATCGCGGCGCCCTCGATTCCGAGGTCGGGGATCAGCACGAGATTGAGGACGGTGTTCGTCGCAAGCGTGATGCCGGCGTTCCACAGACTCCAGGTCGACTTACCGGCCATGAGCAGCATCATGTCCACGGGCCCGGCCGCCGCTCCGACCATCGTGGAGAGCGCCAGGATCGCGACGACTGTTGCGCCCGCTTGATATCCGTCGCCGAAGACACTCCGCAGGATCACTGCGGCGAAGAGGGCGGCGGTGATGTACTGCGGCCAGGTCACCGCCACCTGCCACCCGGTAGCGGTCTGGTACACCTCCTGGGCGCGACGGCGATGACCCGCGGCGAGGAGCCCGCCGAACATCGGCTGGGCGACTTCACCGACCGACGACGCAACGAAGAGTCCGAGCTGGAGGAGTCGGGTGCTGACGGCGTAGATAGCCGCTTCGGCCGGGTTGAGGAGTGCACCGACGATCAGGACGTCGATCCACTGGACACCGACGCGGAACATCGCCGCAAAGGACCGGGGGATCGTGAACGCCCAGAAACGCCGTGCGATCGAAGCGCCCGGTGTCGGCGCGCTGCCGTTCGCCGGGTGTCGCCGCAGCAAGCGAAGCAGCCACAGCGTCGAGATCGCCACCCCGACGATGAACGGGGTGGTCCAGCCGAGGGCCACGACACCGGCGGAAACGCCGGCCGTCAGCAATCCCCACACGATCAACGGTTGCGAGAGGCCACGTCCCATGTGTTGGATCGTGGCGGTCGGCACCATCGTGCCGAATCCCCGGGTCGCCCCCAGGACTGCATAGTTGATCGACGCCAGCGGGACGATGGGGGCGAGCACGCGGAGGTAGGAGGCGATCGCCGACGCATGGTCATCGCCTCCGAGTGTGTCGGCCAGCCAATCGGCGTTCGCGTAGATCAGCACCGCAAAGCCCAGGCCGACGACACCAACAGGGATCAGCGCAGTGCGAGCGAAGGGCCGGAGTTCGCCGGTCCGTCCTGTCGCCAATGCGCCGGACACCGCCCACACGAGGCCGGAGTCTGCACCGAGCGTCCCGATGATGGCCAGGATGTTGAAGATGGCGATGGCCTCGATGAAGGCGCCGGCCTCACCCTGCGTCAGCACTCGTCCGAGCACGACATAGAGGGCAAACCCGCCAATGGCCGCGGTCACTACGGCGGCGAGATTCAGCGCACCGCCGCGAGCGAGCTGCGCGATGTCGCCCGGCGTCTTCGCAGCCGGGTCTGACTGGCTCATCGCAAGAGCGCCGCGGGCCGCTGTCGCTTCCTGGATCGCTGCTCGATCTCCTGCGTGGCGAGCGCGACGAACACGAAGATGAACTGCAGCGGCACGAACAGGTGGTCGTAGAAGGGCAGTTGCACGAGTGCAACGAAGACGCTGACGTTCACCCAGAACGCCAGATCCCGTTCGCTCCCTGTCAACGTTCGAAGCCAGAACAGACCGATCGCCACGACGTAGAGCGCGGCGCCGACGACTCCATGGGACACGCCGAGGAGCCACAGCTGACCATGGGTGCCGATGGGGGCCCTGGTCGGCGAATCGGGGTCCGGTACGGGTCCGCCGTGGCCGAACACGGGGCTTTCCAGCGTGGTCTCGATGCTCTGTCCTACGAGGTCGGTGCGCCGGTCGTTGCTGTGTCCGGTGTCGAGGCGATCGAAGACCAAGCCGCCGAGTGGTGTGGCGAGCACCAGGACGGCTGCGATCAGCACCGCCATGACGATGTTGACGAGGGGTCGCGCTCGGCCCCGCACGGCCAAACGGACTGCGGCGTAGGTTCCGGCAGCAGCCAGGCTCAGCCACAACCCGCGGTTCAGTGAGTAGGCGATCGGAAGCACTGAAGCGGCAACGATGGACCAGGTCGCCACACGTATCCATCCCCTTCGAACCTGTGACGCACCGTAGACAACGATCGGCGCCAGTACGCCGAGCGCAGCTCCCCATTGATTCGTGAACGCAAATGGCGCTGCCGGTCGCGGCACCGGGAACCCCAAGAAGGTGTGGACCTGCGCGATCTGGCCGTGGACCAGCTCGCGGACGAACGGGTTCGATGCGAGTGCGCCCGGGAGGATGGCCTCGAACGGGGTGGTGAACTCGGAGAACGGCAGTACCGCGGCCGCGAGGCTGATGGCGACGACGAACGAGAAGAACCACATCGTGGCCATGAGGAGGCGACGCCGGTGCCCGCCCGCCTCGGGCAGGTTGTAGGCGTACACGAGGTAGATGCCCGCGGCAACGTAGAACGCAGCTCGGACCGAGAACGACCGGATGTCGTCGAGCGACGCAAGCTGCGTGACCGACAGGAACATCCAGGCGAGGAACAACACCCAAGGACCGAGCCCGCGAGGGACCCGAACCGTGCTGCGGCTCCAGAGCCAGAACAGGCACGGCACGGCGAGCACGACCCATCCGGCGGCCGACACGCCGAGAACCCACCAGAGGGGATAGCCCCAGAGCAGCGTGTAGAGCGGCCAGCCATCGCCGAGGAGGGACCGACGTTCCCGCGTGCGCCGCGTCGGGGTGCTCAGTGCGGTCATCGTGTCGGCGTACCTCCGTGTGTCCACCGCGCCGGTCGGACGGTAGCGGTCAGATCCCGCGCCCGCGTCGATGGGCCATCTGCATCAAGCGGTCTGCCGAGATGAGACGCCAACTCACTGCAAGCGCGAGGTACGCGCGTCGTTCTCGCCAACTCGCCTTGAGGGCATTCCAGGCCTTGCGTCTCGCCTCACCGGGCCGGTGTGCAGCGGCCAACGCAAACGCCTGACGTCCGTACATGTATGCGAGCCCCCGCGGGTGACTGGCGAACTCCGGTTCGCGCTCGAGGATGTAGTCGATGCCGTCGACCATCAGGAGCCACCGATCCGAGAAGAACGAGCCACCTGCATGCCAGCGCACCAGCACGAGCGGCCGGGTGACAACGGCGATCTCGGTGACGGCCGCAGCCCGCAGGATCCACTCGTAGTCCTCCCCGTAGGACCCTGGGATCGCCTCGTCGACCAGCCCGATCTCGTCGATCATGGTCTGTCGATGCACCACGACGCTCGACGGATGAGCGGCGAACACCCGGCTCTGGAGGAGGTCGTGCTTGGTCAGGCGATCCCGATCCGGCACCCGCGGGTGTTTGTCGCCGTCGTAGGTGACGACGACGCCCGTTGCCACGACGCCGATCCCGGCATCCCCGTTGCGCAATGCGAACTGCGCCGTGAGCTTCTCGGGGAACCAGTCGTCATCGTCATCGCAAAACGCGATGAAGTCGCCCCGCGCATGAAGCACGCCCGTGTTTCTGGCCCCGGCGAGTCCTGGAGTACGGGTGTTGGTGATGATCTCGAGCGCTTCACCGGGGAACTCGTCGGCGAGGCCGGCTTCAGGCTCGGCTTGGTCATAGACGACGATGACGTCGAGATCTCCGGGGTAGTTCTGAGCGAACACGGCACGGAGTACTCCACGGAGCAGTTCGGGGCGATTGTGGGTCGCAACGACGGCAGTGACGGTGGGATAGATCTCGCTCATGTTGCCGCCCCAGGTTGACCAGATGCTCGGTCGCGGGGCCGCCGCTTTGCATAGCCGTAGGTGACGAGCGACGGCATGGTCATTGCGGTGACCGCGTACCGATTCGACCGTGGCATCTGCTGTCGCCAGGTCTCATCGGCGCGAATCGCAATCGATCCGTTTGTCGACTTCATGGGATTCCCGCCGATGTTGTGGTTCGTCCCGAGACGCACGGTGTGATCCGCGACGTGATCTGTCGGCGCGCCGCCGTCGCCGACGATCGCGAGGATGCGCCGCAGCGTCGCTTCTGGTGCGGCAACGAAGTCCTCGTAGCGCACTTTGACGTAGGGGATCGACGTGACTCGCAGGAGGTCGATCGCTGCGTTGTGGACGGTGTAGAGCGTTGCAGACTTTGCCAGCGAGTACCGGGCCATCTCGGCATCGGGTCCGGCGGACGGCATGGACTTGACCTTCGTCCATGCGTAGGCGACGGCGCGAGGGTCGCGCACCAAGTGGACGATCGCCGGCGATATGCCGGAGACGTGACGCAGCAGGTAGGCCGAGGAGGCATGTTTCGATGAGTCGATCAGAACCCGGGCTCCGGACACCTCAGCTGCCGCGTGGTACACGTCGCCCAGCATGGATGCGTAGCGCTCGACGCGGCTCCTGAAGCCGGGGAGGTAGCGCGCCGATGCAAGCAGGGGTACGTGCCGGGTTCGGTCGACGGAGCGTTGGAGGCGGATGGCCGCACCGGCATCGACCCGATCCCAGCCACCAAACGCCACGTGCCCGACCTTCGTCCAGAACGGGCACGAGTGGAACGGCTCACCCGAGCCACAATGTTGATTCTCCGCGATCCCGCGTTGCCAGAGATGCGTGATCTCGCCGAGCGAGTGGTAGTCGGGCATGGCTCCTAGGGTTCGTTCGATCAGCGTCGAGCCGCTGCGGCCCATGCCTGCGATGAACATCACCGTTGGTCGTGTGGTCAACGCCCGCGTCTCCGTTCCATGAGGTCATCCACCAGACGAGTGAACTCCGCAACGGCGGAATTGGTTTCCTCGCTCACGGCGACTCGGTAGCGCTCGGGGTGCGCCATGGCCTCGTCGAGTCGAGTGACGAGTTCGGCTTCCTCGGCTGCCAGGACGATCTGACCCTTGTCGGCCATCCAGCGCGAGAACTTCTGCTGATGACCGTCGACGTGTTCGCCCCGCTCAGGATCGCGCGGGACGACGATCGGGGTTCGCCCACATTGGCGAGCGAGCATGATGGTCGCCGGTCCGCCGTGGCACACGACGGCGGCTGCGCCGGTCATGGCTTCGGCCATGGTGGGGAAGGGGAGGTAGGGGGCGCCGGCGTCGGGAGCGACGGCTCTCGAGGTTCCCGTCTGGACGAACAAGGCGACCTCACGATCGGCGGCCCAGGCTTCGCAGATATCGACGAGTCGATCAAACCGGTGGTGGTCGGTACCGACGGTGACGAAGACGAACGGTCCTCCGGGGAGGTCCGGTTTCGGTGCCGCGGTGTCCGTCATCTGTTCGCTCACAGCAGGGGTCCGATCAATACGGCGTCACGGTACAAGGGCACCTGCTCGGGCCACTGCACCATGAAGAGGTCGGTGAAGGGTCGACAGAGCCGCCCGGTCAGCGTTCGGGTCGAGATCCGGTCGTACACCTCGATGTAGACGGTGGGGATGCGCATGAGCTTCGCGAGGACGAAGAACGGAAACGCAACGGCAGCGCCGGTGGAAACGACGACGTCCGGCTTGAACGCCCACAATGCCCGCCATGCCAGCCAGGTATTGCGGATGAGATTGCCGAGGTGGCGGGTCGTTGGGCGGTAGCACCACACCGCACGTTCGTGTTCGAGGAGCGAGACCGCGTCCGGTGTGTCGAACGTCACCCACAGGCGATCGAAGCGATTCCACCACGGTCGCAGCGTCATGATCTGAGCGAGGTGACCGCCGGAGCTGAGGGGGAACACCACGCGCGGGTGGTTGCTCAGTTGATGATCACTGAGTGCATCAAGTCGACCGCGCTTCGCGGTCGAAAATGCGGATGACACAACTCGCCCCCTGTTCAAATCCCTACCCGTTCGTATACTATCCCGAATCCCACCGCTCCGAGCAAGGGGAAATCTTGACCACGACCATGGGCCGGGGCCGGTACGAGGCTGAAGCGTCGCGACCGCTCGAATTGCGTGACTACCTCGATGTCATGCGGCGCCGTTTCACCCTGATCGCCGTCATCGCCATCCTGTTCGC
>JASJAX010000035.1 GCA_030066755.1 Acidimicrobiia bacterium | reverse complement strand
GGGCAACCTCGGCCTCATCCGTGCCGTCGAGAAGTTCGACTGGCGCAAGGGTTTCAAGTTCTCCACCTACGCCACGTGGTGGATCCGCCAGGCGATCACACGCGGATTGGGCAACAGCGGCCGCACCATCCGCATACCGGTACACATGGTCGACGTCGTGCGGACCGTTCAGGAGACCGAGCTGACGTTGCTCGAGACCAATCGCCGGGCCCCAACGGTGGCGGAGATCTCCGAACTCAGCGGCCTCGATCCCGAGAAGGTGATGATCGCGCTCAACGCGCCCGGAGACACGGTGTCGCTCGACCGTCCGGTGGGCGACGACGGCGACGCTCAGTTGAGTGACTTCGTAGAGGATGACCAGGCCATCGACCCCTTCGTCGTAGTCGCCGAAGGGGCGCGGCGTGATCAGTTGATGCGAGCGCTCGAGCAGCTCGAGGAACGCGAGCAGCACGTCATCATTCTCCGCTACGGCCTCAACGGCGATCTGCCGCGCACCCTGTCGGACGTCGGCCTCGAACTCGGGATCACCCGTGAACGTGTTCGCCAGGTCGAGAGCCGCGCCCTGGCCAAACTCCGCCACCCCGCAAGTGCGTACGGCCTCGAAGCGCTGTTGTAGGCGAGGGCTTCGGTACTGGTAGCCGGCGGCCCGGTTCTCGAGACCGGGGACTTGAGACCTGAGACCTGAGACTTGAGACTTGAGACTCGCTCGGGCGGCCTCAGCACGACCCCTCCACGGCCTCCGAGACCCTGCCCTCCCCCTAGGCTGGCCCCATGATCTCCTTCATCGTGCTCTTGATCGTTGCGTCGATCCTCGGATCGATCGGAGCCGCGATCGCCGGAAAGAAGGAAACGGGCTGCCTCGTCTCGATCGCCCTCGGCTTCATTGGGGCGATGTTGGGCCGCTGGATCTCACAACAGCTCGAGTTCAGCGACATCTGGACCCTCACCATCCGTGATACCGAGATCCCGGTGTTCTGGACCATCGCCGGCTCAGCCCTCTTCGTAGCAGTGCTGAACTTGCTCTCAGGACGCGGCCGACCGGAGTAGACGTCCGAAACGGGACTTGGGACCTGCGACTTGGGACCTGAGACCCGCTACGGGTGCACCGCGTGCGAGCCGCTGAACAGCGACAGGCTGCCACCGCTGCTCGACACGAGCGCCGAAGGATTCACCCACATCGCGTCGTCAAGCGAACGCATTGCCTGCTCGATGCTGCGACGCCCGACCACCTCAGGGGGTCGAACGGACACGAGCTTGGACCGGTCGATTCCCTCGAGTACTCGATCGTGGTCGACCCGCTTCACCGCTTCGACGGCCGGCACGAAGTTGGCAACGACGTCAACACCGAGGCCGGCGCGCTCGGCGATCATGTCGTCGATCAGCGAGAGCAGTGCTGCGTCCGGTACCGGTTCGTCGATGAAGACGACAGTGTCGATGTGCGCAGGGAGACGCTCGAGAAGACGCGCTGCGGTCGGGACGTGGACCTGCAACGAACGGCCGATGTATCCGCCGCCCAGCACAGCAAACACCACCACTCGACCCTGCCCGGAGACCAGGCTGAGTTGACGAGAACTGAATGATCGGACCAGTTGTGGAGCGTCCATTGCGAACTATCCCTCGAGGCTGCGAGCGAGGTTACCCGGCCGGGACCGCCAACTCACATCCGTGCAGGTTCTCGTCCGGCGTGCCGCCCGGTAGGGTCGAGTGGGCAATGCCTCGCCAGATCCGAGCCTTCCCACCAACCAGGTGTTCGACAGCGCCATGAGCGACAACGTAGCAGCCATCGTGCTCGCCGGCGGGCGCGGTTCGCGCATGCAGCACGACGTCAACAAGGTCTACCTCCCGATCGGCGAACGGGACATGCTGGAGTACAGCCTCGAGACGATGTCACGGTCCTCCGACGTCGATCGGGTGATCCTGGTCGTGCGGGACGAAGACCGAGCGCGCGCGGAGAACCTCATCGCCGAGACCGTGCCGGCGAAGCTGACCAACGTGGTCATTGGCGGTGCCACTCGCCACGAGTCAGAGCAGGCGGGTCTGGAAGCCCTGGCGACCGATATCGAAGCGGGGGACATCGGCATCGTTGCGATCCATGACGGGGCTCGTCCGTTCATGACCCTGGACTTGCTCAAGGCGACCATCGAGGTGGCAAGGGCGACCGGTGGAGCAATCCCGGGCCTGCGTGTCCACGAAACGCTCTATCGCGTGAGTGAGGACCAGGCCGAGGCCCTGCCGCAAGGATCGCTTCGCCGAGTCCAGACGCCGCAGGCATTCTGGGCCCGGCCGCTTCTCGAGGCCTATCGGAGAGCTGAGCGCGAGGGCTTCGAGGGAGTCGACACCGCCGAGACGGTGGAACGCTTCTCGGATCTCCAGGTCGCCGTGTTGCCCGGCGACCGACGCAACATCAAGGTCACCTTCGTCGAGGACTTCTTCCAGGCCGAAGAGCACGCCGTGGCCTGGGACAAGGGATCCTGGACAGATCTCGAGTAGTAGGCGGGCTCGAATCCCCAGAGTCAGTCGTCAGTGATTCGACGCTTCGACCTCGGTACCCGGTCTAGCTCGGTACTGCGGTTGGAGCGTCCTGCTCCATCGCCAACACCGCAGAAGCAGTCTCCTCGTCGGTGACGAGTACGTCGAAGTAGCCGCCGCGAACCGCCGCCAGGACGGCGCTTGCTTTCGAGGCGCCGGCAGCCACTCCGATGGTCCACGCGGCACTCCGCAAGGCGTCGGGGTGGAGGGAGACCACTCGCTCGTTTTCCGGAATGTCGGTGACATTCCCCGCAGCGTCGAGGAGGTATCCCATCACGTCGCCGACGATGCCACGTGACCGCAGGTCATCGAGATTCTGATCGGTGAAGTACCCAGCACGCCTCAGGCCCGACAGCCTGCTGTCGATGCTCCCGATACCCATGATCACCGCGCCGGCAGACGCAGCTCGAGTCAATGTGACGGCATTGGTGGCATTCGAGAGGAGATCCGCGGCAGTTCCGGCCCGGTCGACGATCAGCGGGGCATGGAGCGTCCGATAGCCGCCGCCGATCCTCGTGGCGAGGGTGCGTGCGAGATCCGCACCGTCGACATTGGGATCGCCATCGCCCACTGATCCCATGGCCTGGAGCACCATGACGTCATCGAGCTGAATCTCCGGCATGGCGTTCACGACGGCGTGGAGCGCCGCCCCCCAACCGATGGCGACGTCCATGTCGCTGTGGATCCGGCCCTGGAGTGCTCGGGCACCCAATCGACCCACGCGACGCAGCAGGGAGCCGTAGTGAAGTTGCTCGCCGGCGAGGACGCGAGCTTCCGTCAGCCCAAACGTCTCGACCAAGCCTGCTTCGAGTTCGTCGCTGCGTCGAAGCGGGAATCGGACGCGAATCTCAACGAGACCTCTCTGGCGGGCCTCGTTGAGGAGACGCGAGACCAGCGATCGTGACTTGGAGATGCGCGCGGCGATCTCGGCCTGATCGAGACCGTCCTCGTAGTACCAGGATGCAACCTGGCCAAGGAGTTCGAGCCGCTCGTCCTCCGCCGACAACGCATCCTCCTCACATTGCTCTGCCCACCGCCGACGGTACTCCCGGTACCGATCAGCTCTGGCCACCCTATGCCGAGGTTGCACACATATCCACCCAGACTTGCACATATGTGCATCAGATCGGTCTAAACCTCAGCGGCTACAGGCCGACCTCAGAATCATGCACGTTGTCGTCGTTGCCTATGGTTCTCGCGCCGACGCGCGGCGGGCCGTGGGCCAGGTCCGTGGGTGGGGGAACCTCGCTTCATCGCTTTCCGTTGTTGCGGCCTCCCCCGTATCGGACGTTGCGCCGGGAGCGTTTGATGCCGTCACGATTCCGACGACTCTCGGCTCAGCGGGGATACGAGAAGTCGCCGGCACCGCGGCCGTGCTGGTGATCCACGACGACGTTCGACTCGACGTCGACGGCGCCCGGGAGCTCATTGCGCGTCTCGAGACCGCACCAATCGCCGTCGCCACGGACCGTGACGGTCGAGCCGGCCTTGCCTGCTTCGCTGCCCGATCGCTCGAGACCATCGAAGGGGCAATCGTCCTGCCGGGAGCTCGTGAGAACGACGATGCCTCCCGAGTCGACGTGCGGGCGCGACATTCCCACTCGTGTCGGCGCCAGCTCCTCGACGATCGCCTCGATGGTGCCGAGCCGCTGCTCGTTGCCTCGATGATCGTGAAGAACGAGGAGAAGCATCTTCCCGAAGCGCTCGCTTCCGTTGCCGGACTCGTCGACCGGATCGACATCTGCGACACCGGATCGACCGACTCGACCATGTCAATCATCCGGCGCCATGGCGGCAGGATCCGCGAGATCGAATGGCGCAACGACTTCGCATGGGCCCGGAACGAAGCGCTGACGATGTGCGGAGATGCGACGTTCGCCCTGATGTTCGACGCAGACGAACGGATCGCCGTTGAGGACACCAAGGCGTTCCGGCGCTGGCTGAGGACGTGGGCTCACGAGCTCGACGCGATCAAGGTGCGGGTCGACAACGAACGCGACATCGGCGTTGCATCGAGCATCAACTCGATTCGCATCGCTCGACCCGGGGCCTCTCGATTCGACGGCGCCATTCATGAGGTTCTCACGGTCACGGGTCCCGACGGCCAGTCGACTGGACGGATCGCCACCGGCACCGGCATGGCCGTTGTTCATCTCGGCTACCGCAGCGATGTCGTCCAGAGCCGGAACAAACACCAGCGGAACATCGACATCGCACGAGCTACGCACGATGCCGATCCGTCGGCCAAGACCGCAGTCGACCTCGCCCGGTCGTTGATGGCTGTCGATCCCGACAGCGACGAGGCCGTGGAGTTGTTCGACTCGGTTGCCGACACAGTCGACCCAGAAACCACGGCGACGGCGTACTCATACATCTTCGCCATGCGTGCCCAGCACGCGTATCGACGAGGGAACCACCGAGAGGCAGCCAACCTGGCCAAGCTCGCGCTCGACCGGACACCCAACGAAGACATCGCTCTCGCCACTGCAGCCGCTGCACTGCTGGCGTTGGGTCGATCCGATGAGCTCGTCGCGCTGCATGCCGAGACATCGAATCGGCCGCCCGGAGTCCCACTCTTCACCGTACCGAGGAACGCAACTCGATACCGAGCGATGGTCGGCTACGCCCACGTTTGCTCGGGGAGCCTCGAACAGGGCCTCGAGCTGCTGGAACATGCGATGGATGCCGACCCGGCGGGAGCCGCCGACCTCGTGGCGAAAGCCGTTCCGGAGATCCTCGCCGCCGGAGCGGATCCATCGTCGTTGGTGCCGTTGATCGCCCGCGACGAGACCGGGCACATCACGACCGCGCTTGCGTCGCAGGTGCCACCATCGACGACGGCGTCGATCTCTCTCGCCGGGCTCATGCTGGGCGAACCCCACGCCGCCGTCGTGACCGTCCAGCTCTCCGCAGCATTGATCGCCGGCGCCCACGATCTCGCATCAGCCGGTCTCGCCTTCACTGACGTTCTCGACAGCGACACCCGATCCAAGCTGGCCGACCTCGCCGTCCGCAAGAACCAACCCGACATCGCAGCAGGGCTCGTTGCCGCCGTCCCAACCAAGACAGGAGAACCCGCATGACGCTCAACGTCGCGCTCATCGGCGCCGGAGCCATGGGAGCCAATCACGCTCGCACCATCGCCGCCTCCTCACGATCCGACCTCGTACTCGTCGTCGACACCGACCGCAGCCGAGCCCGCGATCTCGCCGTCGCCAACGGCACCAATTGGGCCGATTCGGTCGGAGACATCCGCCGCGTCGATGCCGCGGTGGTGGCGACACCGGCGGAGGCGCACACCGCCATCGTCCTCGATCTCCTTGCCCGAGGTGTTCCTGTGCTGGTGGAGAAGCCGGCGTCGACTGACCCCAATGAAGTAGCCGCGATGATCACGGCAGCCCGCACGGCCGGTGTGCCGCTCCAAGCCGGGTTCGTCGAGCGCTTCAACCCCGTCGTTCGAACCGCTCTCGAGCTGCTCGATGTCCACGGACCGGCGCTGCACGTGATGACCGTTCGTCACTCACCACCGTCCCCTCGGATCACGACGTCCGTGATCCACGATCTCCTGATTCACGACCTCGATCTCGCATTCCGGCTGACGGGCGCAAGCGCAGCCGAGTATCACGCAGGTACGACCTGGTCACCGCAGACCGGAGCCGCAGCCGAGATCGCCGACATCACGGGCCGAACCGATACCGGCGCGATCTTCACCTGCTCGGCGAGCCGGATGGATCAACGCAAGATCCGGGAGATTCGCGTCGTGACCGCTACTGCCTTGCTCGAACTGGATCTGCTACGTCGCACGATGACGGTCTATCGGCACGTCGCCCAATCCAGCGGCCTCGATCCCGCCGGCTACCAAGCCCAAACGGTCGTTGACATTCCGTTCGTGCGACAGGAGGGCGAACCGTTGGCATTGCAATGGGATGCCTTCTGCGACCTCGTCGACGGCGCCATCGACCCCCTACCGGTCCTCGAATCGATCGAGCCGCCCCACCAGATCGCGGCCGCGCTCGAGACCCAGACGCGACCGGTCACTGCGTTTCGGGTGGCGTGACGCCCGATTGACCGACGAGCGGCCTCAGGCAGCTTCGGCGACCGCATCACCATCGACCAAGAATCGCCGACCGCAGGAGCCGCACTCGACCGGTCCGTCGTCGGAAGGCAGTTTGGCTCGGCACAGGCATACCCGCCCGAACACCCGCGCCGGACTCCCCGCCACGAGCGTGAATGCGGGCACGTCGCGGACGACCACGGACCCGGTGCCGGTATAAGCGCCTCGGCCGAATCGGACGAACTGGTTGCAGCAGGTACGAGGTGCGAGCCACACGTCGTCCTCGAGCACGACGCTGCCCGACAGCTCAACCGATGCCGTGAGCGTGCACCGATCACCGATCATGACATCGTGAGCAACATGGACCAGGTTGTCGAGCATCGTGTCGGCGCCGAGCGTGGTGAACGTCGAGAACAGCGCACGATCAACGGCGCAGTTCGCCCCGATCGACACCCCGGCCCGCAGATGCACCCCGCCGGCGTGCGGCACGAGATAGCGCCCAGTCCCGTCGCCGGCCACCTGGAATCCCGGTTCACCGACGACCGTCCCGGCCTGGATCTCGACACCATCATCCAGCACGCTGTTCGGCATGACGACAACGTGGTCTCCGATCCGGACGTCGTCACCGATCACGGTGCCATCGTGCACCACGGCCGAATCAGCGATCCGGACCCTGTCGCCGCGATGTGATGCGATGGTCGGGTACGCCCCGGACTCCGCAAGCGACCGTTGCAGGGCGAAGAATGCCACCTGGGGATCCTCGTGAACGATCACAGATCGCGACGCACCAACCCCACTCGCCGGCACGATGGCTGCCTCAAACGGAGCATTGGCCAGTTCGTCGACGAAGTGGCCCGATGCGTACGCAAGGCTGCCATCCGGGATCGAATCCGCACTCAGCGGCCGAAGATGCCGAACCGGAGCATCCTCCCCAACCAGGCGACCCCCGGTGATTCGCGCCACATCTGACAACGTGACGTCACGCAGCGCGAGCAGCTCAGGTCCGATCGTCGTATCGAGGGGCATGAGACAGATTCGGAAGGTTGGGGGGGTGGGTTGAGCGGCCTTTGGGGCCGGCCTTTGGGGCCGGCCTTTGGCCGGAGTACTGAGTACTGAGTACTGAGTACCGAGACCGCAACCGATCACGACGAACGCGTGCGAAGCGTCTCACGCGATGCCGATGCCCGAAGGGCGAGGCTGGGGGGTGTCTGAGGGGGGCGGCTCCGCCGATCCCCCCTCAGATCGGGATCGCAGGGACATGCGCCGTTCGATCCCACAATGAGCGCGGCCGGGAGGCCGCACGATTGCGAGGAGGGCCAACGGCCCGACGAGAAACTCGCCGCCGGCCTGCCGGCGGCGAAACCTAGAAGAGCTTCAGTGCCGGGCTGTCGATACCGCGGAGCTCGTCGTAGTCGACTTCGACACAGGCGATGCCACGGTCGTCTGCGAGCGTCCGGGCCTGCGGCTTGATCTGCTGGGCGACGAAGAGGCCGCTGACCGGCGCGAGCCGATCGTCTCGATTGAGGAATTCGAGGTAGCGCGTGAGTTGCTCGACACCGTCGATCTCGCCGCGGCGTTTGATCTCAACGGCGACGGTTTGGCCTTCGGCGTCCCGACAGAGCAGATCGACAGGACCGATCGGGGTCGGGTACTCCCGACGAACCAGGGTCAGACCCTCTCCGAGGTACTCGACTCGCTCTGCGAGGAGCCGTTGCAGCTCAGCCTCAACGCCGTCCTTCTGCAGCCCGGGATCGTCCCCCATCTCGATCGCCGTCTCGAAGTGCACTTCAGTGAAGGTGATCGTGAGCCGCTCCCCCTTCGGATTCACCACCACCCACCGGCCGTCCTCTTCAAGCAGGTGGTTGGGAGCGTTCATCCAGTTGAGCGGCTTGTACGCACCTCCGTCGGCATGAACCGCAACACAGCCGTCGGCCTTCACCATCACCAACCGAGTCGCCAACGGCAGGTGGGCCGTCAACCGACCCTCGTAATCGACCGTGCAATCCGCAACAACGATGCGCATCGGGCGAGCGTAGTGGCGGACACGAGCAACAGGACCGTGTTTGGGAAGTGCTGAGCACTGAGTACCGAATACTGAGTACAGGGACCGCCAGAAGGCCGGCCCTTGTGCCGGCCTCGCTGGGTCGCAGCGACATGCGCGGTGCGACCCGCAGCGAGCGCCGCCGGGAGGCGGCACATATCCAGAACCCCGGCCGTTGAGGCCGGGGTTCTGCAACTCGAGCCGAGCCTGCTCGGCTCGAAATCAGTACAACGTAAATGGCAAGACGTTGAACTCGTAGTTGTGGGTGATGAACACCGGCAGGTAGGCGATGAGCACGAGCACCACGGCCACCACGAACCACAGACCGGCCCGATCGAGCCACCGCGGAGTCTCCGTGCGATCGTGGATGCACTCCGACACCGGCATCTCCACTGTCACACGCTGCTTCTGCAGAAGAGTCCCGCCGATCACCACGAAGAACAACACACCGGAAACGAACATGATCATGCCGCCGATCCCGGCAACGATGTTCCACACTTCCCAGCTCTCGTCGATGTACGCCGACGCCGTCGTGAAGAGACGACGCGGCTGACCTTCGATCCCGGCGGCCATCTGACCCCGGGAGAAGACCATCACGCCGATGAGCCACAGCCAGGCCTGAAGCACGCCGAGTCGGCGACCCCAGAGCGGCTTGCCGGTGAGATACGGCACGAGCCAATACGCAACACCCATGATCGTCAGCGCGACGGCCGTTCCAACGGTCAGGTGGAAGTGGCCGGGGACGAACGAGGTGTTGTGAATCAACAGGTTCATCGTCGAACTCGCGTTCAGCAATCCTGTGGCACCGCCGAGGACGAACCCGATCATTGCCAGGAGTTGCGCAACCACGACGGGGTCGCCCCACGGCAACTTGAGGATCCACCCGAGGAGCCCCTTGCCGCCGGCACGACGTCCTCCGTGTTCGAGCGCGGCCATGAGCGTGAATGCCGTGATCACCGACGGGAAGAACACCCCAAAGGTGAACACCCCGTGGAGAAGCTTCAGACCCTCATCGATACCCGGATCCGTGAACTGGTGGTGGAGTCCTACCGGCGTCGACAGCAACAGGAACAGGATGAAGACGCCGCGAACGACACCGTCGCTGAACAGCTTCCCGCCGACCTGCTTCGGGATCATCATGTACCACGAGACGTAGGCCGGGAGGAGCCAGAAGTAGACGATCGGGTGGCCCGTGAACCAGAACAGCGTCCGGTTGAGCAGCGGATCGACACCTTCGGTGATCCCGAGCGACCACGGCAGCAGGAACACCACGACTTCGACAGCTACTCCGAGCGATGCGAGGTCCCACATGAGGAAGGTCACGAGCGAGACGAATGCCAGCAGCGGCAGACGCTCCCCTGGGTGTTCCTTACGCCACGTACGAACCGTGAGCATCTGGTTCAGCGACACCAACCAGGTCGATACCACCAGCAGCACCGCTCCGAGATAGAACAGCGAGCTGGCCTGAAGCGGCGAGTAGAACGTGTAGAGCACCGACGCCTGGTTCATCAGGATGGCCGCAGCCGCCAGGACAACGCCCAGCGCAGCGGTGATCGTCGACCCCTGGATCATCCAGGTGTAGTCCATTGGCCGATCGAGCGACCGCATGACGGTGAGCGTCAGGAACGAGTTCGCAAACGTGAAGGTCAGCACGAAGGCCAAGGACACTGCGTGCAGCGTCAGACCCTGGTAGTACGTCTGCAGCTGGAACGCGTCGTACAGGTCGATCCCGGTCCGGTCCATGGCCTGCAAGAAGCCCATGAGCAGGCCGAGGAACAGGCCGACGAATCCGAGGTACAGCTGCCACTTGAGCCAGCGCCGCTGTTCGACGACGACTGCGTCGGTGGTTGCGGGTTGCTGTGTCGCCGTCATCCGACCACCTCCACGATCGCATACATGTTGTGGTGAAGCAGGCCGCAGAACTCGTGGCAGATGATTGCGTACTCACCGGGCTCGTCGAACTCCGTCACGACCTTGGTGATCTGTCCCGGGATGACCATGGCGTTCACGGCGACCTCCGCAATGAGGATCCCGTGCACCGTGTCGACCGAGGTCACGACGAACTCGACGGGTGTGTCCACCGGAACGGTGATGATCGGGACACCACGCTCGGCGTCGACGGGTTCACCGTCGGTGAACGCCCACGCCCGTGCGAGCAGGACCACTTCCCACTCGATGTCGTCTTCGGTACCGGTGTACGGACGCGAGCCCAGTTCGTTGAACGGCGCCGGGTTGCTCTCGTAGGCCGAGAACTCGAGCAGGTTCGGATCGACCTGGTCCTCGTCCGTCGGTAGGTGAATTCCGGCTTCCCCGATCGAGGCGAAGATCGCCACGAGGAACGCAACGAGCATCACGGTCGTGGCGTACAGAAACCAGCGTTCCCATTTCTCGATCTGGAGCTTCATCCAGCACGCTCCAGGAGGAGCGCGTACGTGTACACCCAGATGCCGATGATGATGAGGAGGAAGATCGCCATCATGATGATGGTGCCTTTCGGTTCCTCCTCCTCTTCCACTTCGTGCGCGACCGCGTGTTCCTCGGTCAAAGCGCCCCTCCCAGGTCGACGACGACTGGGCGGCACTCTAGCCACCGCGACCCGGGCCATTCGAAGCGAGCACTAGGGACTTTCGGCCCTAAAGGGAGCCAAAACCAGGGACTCGGGCCGGCCTTCGGCCGGAGTACTGAGTACCGAGTACTGAGTACTGAGACCGCATCGACTCTCGCCGAACGTATTCGAGGCGGCTTGCACGGTGCCGAAGCCCGAAGGGCGAGGCTGGGGGGTGTCTGAGGGGGGCGGCTCCGCCGATCCCCCCTCAATCCGGGATCGCAGCGACCTGTGCGGTGCGATCCCACAACGAGCGCGGCCGGGAGGCCGCACGAACACAGAGAACCCGCCCCTTGAGGGCGGGTTCTCTGACAACTCGCCGGCGGCCTGCCGCCGGCGAAACCTCGCTATCCCACCGAGCCTTCCATCTGGAGTTCGATGAGGCGGTTGAGCTCGACGGCGTACTCCATTGGGAGCTCCTTGACGATCGGCTCGATGAAGCCGGCAACGATCATCGCCGTGGCTTCTTCTTCCGACAGGCCCCGGCTCATCAGATAGAAGAGCTGGTCGTCGCCGACTTTGGAGACCGTCGCTTCGTGCCCGATCTGGGTGTCGGACTCCTCGATCTCCATGTACGGATACGTGTCCGATCGCGAGTCCTCGTCGAGGATCAGGGCGTCGCACCGAACGAAGCTCTTGGCGTCCTCCGCTCCCGGCTCGACCCGAACCAGGCCTCGATACCCGGCCCGGCCGCCGTCCTTGCTGATGGACTTGGACGTGATCAGGGAGGTGGTGTTCGGGGCGGCGTGAACCATCTTGGCGCCGGCGTCCTGGTGCTGACCGTCGCCGGCGAATGCGATCGACAGGACCTCACCGTGCGCACCTTCGTCCATGAGCCACACGGCCGGGTACTTCATCGTCAGCTTCGATCCGAGGTTGCCGTCGATCCACTCCATCGTGGCGTTCTTGTACGCCGCAGCGCGCTTCGTGACGAGGTTGTAGACGTTGTTCGACCAGTTCTGAATGGTCGTGTAACGGCAACGTCCGCCTTCCTTCACGATGATCTCGACAACGGCTGAGTGCAGCGAATCCGACGTCCAGACGGGCGCCGAACATCCCTCGACATAGTGGCAGTAGGCACCTTCATCGACGATGATCAGCGTCCGCTCGAACTGACCCATGTTCTCGGCGTTGATCCGGAAGTAGGCCTGCAGCGGCTGCTCGACGTGCACGCCGGGCGGCACGTAGATGAACGAGCCTCCCGACCACACGGCGGAATTCAGCGCAGCGAACTTGTTGTCGTTGGGCGGAATGATCGTCCCGAAGTACTCCTGGACGATCTCCGGGTACTCACGAACGGCCGTATCCATGTCGCAGAACAGCACGCCGAGTTCCTCGAGGTCCTCTCGGTTCTTGTGGTAGACGACCTCGGACTCGTACTGGGCGGTGACACCGGCGAGGTACTTCCGTTCGGCCTCGGGAATGCCGAGCTTCTCGTAGGTCTCCTTGATCGAGTCGGGAACCATGTCCCAATCCTTCGCCTGACCTTCCGTCGGCTTGATGTAGTAGTAGATGTCGTCGAAGTCGATCTCGTCGAGCGCGCCGTCGCCGCCCCACGTCGGGATCGGCTTCCGCAGGAATCGCTGGTACGCCTTCAACCGGAAATCGAGCATCCAGTCCGGCTCGTTCTTCATCCGCGACATCTCACGGATGATCTCCTCGTTCAGGCCCTTCTTGGGCTTGAAGACGTAATCCTCCTCGTCATGCCACCCGAGTTGGTAGCTGCCGAGATCGATGTCAACGGTGGCCATGGAAGGCGGCTCCTTGATTTGAGAGGTTCAGCGGCTGCACAGACAGCCGAATTATCACTATCGAGATAGTCGTATTGTGGCAGAGGTCTGAATGCTAACCAAGCGGCCTTCGGCCGCAGTACTGAGTACCGGGACCGGCCTTCGGCCGGAGTACCGAGTACCAAGTGCTGAGTACAGAGACCGGAACCCCCCTACCCAACCTCCTTCGGAGGCCGGCGGTACTTCCCCCCCAAAGGGGGGACTATCCGTGGGGGGTGTCTGAGGGGGGCGGCTCCGCCGATCCCTCCTCAGCGGGGATCGCAGGGACATGCGCCGTGCGATCCCAGTATGAGCGGCGCCGGGAGGCGCCACCGATGCAGTTCATCCCGCCCATTGAGGGCGGGATGAACTGCAACTCGAGCCGAGCCTGCTCGGCTCGAAACCACGCTGGCGGGCTTGCCCTCGGGGCGGGGGTTGGGAGTGGGGGAAGACCGGGATCGCCCCGAGGGCTGCCCATGTATCCAGACAACGCCGGATGGGCAACGGGGGTTCCCGTGATGGTCGCCTTCCCGACGCTCCGCCTTCAGAGATCGGAGTCGGTCTCGGAGACTTCAGGAGCCAGGACTTCGGGCGGGAGGGCTCGCACGACCCAGAACTCGTTTACCGCCTCCGCCCATCGTTCGAGGAGCTGCCCGACCCGCCGGCTGCCCGTTTCGGCTATGTGCTCCGTCAGCATCGCCTCGAGCTGCATCGCGTCGGATGCCGTGGGCCGCTTCGGTTGCGGCGCCGACGGCGCGAGGCGGGAGGGCGCCACGCCATCGGGATCCCAGATGAACAGCACGCCGCCGGTCATCCCCGCCGCCACATTGCGGCGAAGCGGACCGACAACCGCCACGGCTCCGCCCGTCATGTACTCGCCGCAGTGATCACTTGCCCCCTCAACAACCGCAATCGCACCGGAGTTGCGCACCGCGAACCGCTGGCCGACACGACCGGCGATGAAGAGCTTTCCGCCCGTTGCCCCGTAGAGGCACGCATTGCCACCACCGTGCGCGTCGGCACCCGGGTCCTCGACCCATGGTGCGATCGAGATGAGCCCCCCACCCATTCCCTTACCGACGTAGTCGTTTGCCGTCCCGGTCAGCCGAAGCGAAATGCCCTTGTGGAGGAACGCGCCGAAGCTCTGGCCGGCAGTGCCGGCGAGACGAACCCGAATCGAATCCTCGGGAAGGCCCGTGTCGCCGGTGAACTCAGCGATTTCGCCGGACAGGCGGGTCCCCACCGACCGGTCGGTGTTGGCGACGGGATACGCCAGATCGATGGTCCGACCACTTCGTGCAGCGCGACGCCCTTCAACCGCCATCTGTTCGCCAACCGGCGACCGGTTGTAGTCCCGAAAGCTGTGCGCCTGGCTGAAGTCGGCTCGAGCGAGGAGTCCGGCGAACTCGTCGGCCGTCGGATGCTCGACCGCCGCTTCGAGGAGATCGGCGCGGCCGATGATCTCATCGAGGGTGTAGACCCCCATCGCTGCGAGGTGGCGCCGCACGTCCTCGGCGATGAGTCGGAACAGCTGCACGGCCTGATCAACCGATCCCGTGTACTTGGCTCGCAGGTCTTCTCGCTGGGTGGCGATCCCCACAGGGCACGTGTTCTCGTGACACTGGCGCACCATCTTGCATCCGAGCGCAATCAGCGGAAGGGTGCCGAAGCCGTATCGCTCGGCTCCAAGCAGCGCGGCAATGACGACGTCGCGTCCCGTTCGGAGACCACCGTCGGTCTCAACGATGATCGTGGAGCGCAAGCCGTCGGCGACGAGCGCCTGGTGGGCCTCCGCAAGACCGAGCTCCCACGGCGATCCGGCATGCTTGATCGACACCAGGGGCGAAGCACCGGTGCCTCCGCTGTTGCCGGAGATCGTGACGACGTCCGCCAGCGCCTTGGCGACCCCGACGGCGATCGTCCCCACGCCGGGCCCGGACACCAGCTTCACAGACACGCGGGCGAGCGGCTTGAACGCCTTCAAGTCATGGATCAGCTGTGCCAGATCCTCGATCGAGTAGATGTCATGATGCGGCGGGGGCGAGATCAGCGTCACCCCGGGTTCGGTGTGACGGAGTCGGGCGATCTCGACCGACACCTTGTGGCCCGGAAGCTGGCCGCCTTCGCCGGGTTTGGAGCCCTGAGCCATCTTGATCTGGAACTCCTCACCAGACGCGAGATAGCCCGGCGTCACCCCGAATCGGCCGGACGCAACTTGCTTGATCGGCGAGTTGCGGGAGGTACCGAATCGGGCGGGGTCCTCCCCGCCCTCGCCGGAATTGGAGAGTCCTCCGATGTAGCTCATCGCCTCTGCCAGGGTTTCGTGCGCCTCCTTGGAGAGCGCGCCCATGGACATGGCTGCGGTCACAAACCGACGCATGATGCGCTCGGCTGATTCGACCTCGTCGAGCGGCACCGGCTCCTCGGCCGGCCGGTAGCCGATCAGATCACGCAACTCCAGTGGGTCTCGGGATTCCTCGACGAGATCGAGGTACTTCTTCCACTCCGCCTGCTCGCCGCTGCGCACCGCCTTCTGAACGGCCAGCACAGCACGCGGCGAATTGATGTGCGGCATGCCGCCACGTCGATGCTTGTAGTACCCGCCGGGATCCTCGTCGCCGTCCTCGAACAACGCGTGCCGGGCCAGGACATCCGCTGCGAGCTCCTCGAAACCCACACCACCGATGCGGCGCTGCACGTAACGAAACGCCACGTCGCAGACGTCCTCGTTGAGACCGATCGACTCGTAGAGCTCGCTCCCGCGATACGCCGAGATCGTGCAGATCCCCATCTTCGACATGATCTTCAGCAGGCCCTTCTCGAGACTGGATCGGTATCCCTCCTGGGCGGCGATCGGATCAAGGGTGACATCACCTCGGTCGGCCATCGCCCGGACTTCCTCGATGGCCAGGTAGGGGTTGACCGCGGATGCGCCAAACCCGATGAGGCACGCAAAGTCGTGCGCATCTCGGGCGTCGCCGGTGACGGCGATGATCGACGCATGGAGCCGCTGCCCGGTGTCGATCAGCCGATGGTGAACCGCTCCAACGGCAAGCGCCATGGGGATGGGAGCATTGGCTCCGTCGACCCGCACATCGGAGAGAACGACAATCGTGGCACCACCTGCGACCGCTTCATCGGCGGCGTCGGCGAGGTCACTGAGTGCGCGCTCGAGGCCGGCGGCGCCTTCCGCCGTAGGGAACAGTGCATCGAGCTCAACGGCCTTGAAGCGTGGATCGGTTGATCCCTGGAGGTCTCGGACATCGGCGTAGGTGAGCACACACGACGCCAGCTCCATGAGGTGGGCCTGCTGTTGCGTCTCTTCGAGCAGCGATCCACGGCGCCCGACGTAGGTTCGCAGCGACATCACCAGGTTCTCCCGGATCGGATCCATGGGCGGATTGGTGACCTGAGCAAACGCCTGGTGAAAGTAGCGGGAGACACGCTGCGGGAAGGTCGACAACGCCGCCAGACCGGTGTCGTGACCCATCGAGAGCACCGGCTCATCCCCGTAGGCCATCTGCTGCAGGATCAACCGGCGCTCCTCCGCCGTGTACCCGAAGACCCGTGCAAGCGGCTCGAAATCGAAGCGGTCGTCCTCGAGCGAGTCGAATGGGTCGTGGACGTAGTTCGTCTCCGTGCTGATCCACTCGGCGTACGGCGCGTGAGCGGCGAGCTCGTGTTTGACGTCGTCGTCGAAGGCGTACGACCCATCCGTGAGGTCGACGACGAGGATCCCACCTGGGTCGAGTTGGCCCGTTGCGATCGCCCGGACCTCCTCTTCGGGCGCCAGACCTGCTTCGGAGGCAACCATCACGACATCGGGCGTCACCGTCCAGCGAGCCGGTCGAAGTCCGTTGCGATCGAGTCCCGCAACGAGCTGCACTCCGTCGGACGCTGCGATCGCGGCCGGTCCATCCCATGGCTCGCTCAGGAACGCGTGGTACTCATAGAAGGCTCGCATGTCGCCGGGCATGTCGTCGACGTTCTCCCATGCCGCCGGGATGAGCATCTCCTTGGCGTGAGCGACCGTGCGACCGGACCGCACCAGCACCTCCATCGCATTGTCGAGGCTGCCCGAGTCCGAACCGGATTGCGCAACGAGCGGCTTGATGTCGTCGGTGCGGTCTCCCCAAACCTCCGAAGAAAGATCGTTGGAACGCGCCGCCATCCAGGATCGATTGGCCTGGACGGTATTGATCTCCCCGTTGTGGGCCAACATGCGGAACGGTTGCGCCATCGCCCATGTCGGGGACGTGTTCGTCGAGTATCGCTGATGGAAGATGGCAAAGTCGGTTTCGAACGTGGGATCACCCAGGTCCCAGTAGAACTTCTCGATGTGCGAAGCGGTGAACAGCCCCTTGTAGACCATGGTGCGGCACGAGGCCGAGGCGATGAAGAACCCCGTGCTCTCGGCTGCTTCGGACGAGCGCTGCGCGTTCTTGCGGGTCAGGAAGAGCCGGCGCTCGAAGTCGTCCTCGTCGACGACCGATCCCGGAGCCGCAACGAGCGCTTGTTCGATGACCGGCATCGAGGACCGGGCTGCTTCGCTCAAGGCCATTGGCCCGACCGGTACCTGGCGCCACATCAGGAAGTCGAGTCCTTCGGCCGCAACGGCGAGTTCCACGGCCTTGCGGCACGCGTCGGCATTGTCGGGAGGCAGGAACGTCATGATGGCTGCGAGCCGACCATCGTCGGGCACTGAGATCCCAGACGCTCGAAGGTCCCGGGCGAGGATCCGATACGGCAGCCGGGTCATCAGTCCGGCGCCATCACCCGTGCCATCGGCGGACTTCGCTCCGCGATGGTCCAGGTTGTGGAGGCAGTCGACTGCGAGGCGCGTCAGGCGATGACTCCGGGCCCCATGGCGGTCGGCAATGAAGCCGACGCCACAGGCGTCACGGAAGTCGTTGGGGTCGTAGAGTGGCCACGTCTGCACTCTGCTGATCTCCGGGTGCGCGCCATGTGTGACGACCGAGTGTAGGTGTGGCGGATGCTGGAGCAATCCGAGAAAGGACCGTGCCGTGCCTGTGATGATCATTGGCGCCGATACGACATTGGGACCGGCAATCGTCGATGCGCTCGCCGGGCGTGACGGGGAGGTCCGCGCATTCGTATCAGCGACTGAGGCCATCGATGGACTCCGCTCGAGGGGGGTCAAGACTGCGGTCGGCGACATCTCCGACGGGACGCACATCGGCGGCGCCGCCCTGCACGCCTTCGCCGCCGTGATCATTGCCGAGGCCGCATCCGACGACCGCGAACGAGCCTTCGCCGCCGATCCGGCAGCCGTCTTCGACCAATGGGCCGACGGTCTCAGAGACGCCGGTGTGACACGAGCCATATGGGTCGCTGATACCCCCATCCCCACAGCGATCGCCACCGCAGTGCGCGAGCACGCGTCAGTCGTCATCACCGACCGCGACCCGAACGACATCGCAGCAGAGGTAGCCCGCCTGGACGAGGCAGCGACGCTGTAGCCGGGCCTCCGGCCGCCGGTACTTGCATCGAGGGTGCCGTGATCGACGAGTGCTGAACCCCCTACCCCCGCCCTCCCGGGCGGCGGTACCTTCCACCCTCCGGGGGGACTGTCGCGAGCGGCCTTCGGCCGCAGTACTGAGTACCGAGTACTGAGTACCGAGACCGCAACCACTCACGCCGAACACGTCTCAAGCGCGTCCCACGTGTGGCAATGCGAAGCGAGCCGCTGGGGGGTGTCTGAGGGGGGGCGGCTCCGCCGAACCCCCCTCAGTCCGGGATCGCAGCGACATGCGCGGTGCGATCCCAAGAAGAGCGCGGCCGGGAGGCCGCACGAACAAGAGCAAGGGCCGAAGGCCCGCCGCGACAACTCGAGCCGAGCCTGCTCGGCTCGAAACTGGCGGCCGCAGGCCGCCCTAGAACACGCTCGTCGTCCAGGGGGCAGGGTCCCAGGAGAAGACTGCGTCGGCTCGCCGGATCGTGGCCGCCGTTCCATGCACCCGGCCGGCTCGAGCCAGGCTCCAGAGTTGACGTCCCCCGAGGTAGATCGCGCTGAGCGCGTCGATATCGAGGTAGATCTCCGCCTCCTCGGTGGTCCGACTGCACGTTGCACCGTCGTCGTCGATCGTCAGCGCATAGGTTCCCTCGATGTCGGGGAAGAGCGAGTCGTGAACTCCGATCCGCAACGACCCCGGAACCGGGTAGGCGCGAGCCGTGAGCGCCCGCTCGACGTCGAGCACACGAACCCAAAGGCTGTCGGAGATCTTCCGCTGGACACGGCGCGGCTCGGTGACCCTCCAATGCAGTTCGTCGTCGACCGGTTGGTTCCAGTACTTCACCTTCGGGAAGAGATCGATGTTGGCGAGGAAGCGCCAGAGCGCATCGTGCGCCTCGCCGGTCGCAGCGAGGAGCTCGACGATCGAGATCTGGCCTTCCGGGAAGTCGTCCCACTTCTCCTTCTGGCGGTAGATGGCGTAGCCGTCGGGCCCGTCGCCACCATCGAAAACGACATACCGCTTGGCGCTGGCCCCTTCACGCCACTTCTCCGGGTCGTAGAAGGTCCGCCACTTCCACCAGCCCTCGGGACGTGACAACATCCCGGGGCGACTCGACCTGACGCGGTCGTAGATCGGCGGGAGGGCATCCTTCGCATCATCCACCTCGAGGAATTGGACGCCCGTCGCCGGCATCCCGGACCCAAAGTCGATCGCCCGCGAATCCAGGGCGACCTCGACCAGGTCAGCAGCAAGTCCGTATCCGAACCGTCCGTAGATCGAGCTCTCCGAGGCCCACAACCCGGCGAGCGGTTCGTCGTGGGCCCGGGCGTCCTCGAGGTGAGCGAGCATCAAGGCACGCAGAATCCCGCGACGACGGTGGGTCGGTTGCACCGTCACCATCGTCGTGGCGGCCATCGGCAATGCCACGCCTCCCGGAACGGTGACGTCGTACTCGAAGCTGCCGAGTGTGCCGACAAGGTTCTCGCCGTCGAACGCCGCCCGAGTTCGGTCCAGCGCAATCTGCTCGAGGAATCGAGGTTCATCGTCGGGATCGTCAGTGAGGTCGAAGCCGAACGCACGCACCAGCCGGTGGCGAAACATCCGGTTCTCGTCCTTGGAGATGGGGCGCACGGTGATGTCCATGAGCGCAACGCTACCCGACGGCTCTCGAGCCGCCTACGGACGAGATCCGTCTAGCTTGGCCGGGCACACCGCCGACAAGGAGTTCGCCACATGCGCCCGGTCCGCATTGGAGTCCAGGTTCAACCGCAACACGGTTCGTACGCCGCCATCAGGGATGCCGCCGCCCGTGTCGAGGACGCCGGTTTCGACATCCTCTTCAACTGGGATCACTTCTTCCCGTTGTTCGGGGATGCGGACGGCAGCCACTTCGAGTGTTGGACGATGCTCGGCGCCTGGGCAGAGCAGACATCCAATGTCGAGATCGGGGCCCTCGTCACCTGCAACTCGTACCGCAATCCTCAGCTGCTCGCGGACATGGCCCGAACCGTCGATCACATCTCCGACGGCCGGCTGATTCTCGGAATGGGTTCGGGGTGGTTCGAACGGGACTACGACGAGTTCGGATACGAGTTCGGAACGGCCGGCGGCCGCCTCGATGCCTTGCGCGATGCGATGCCGTTGATCGAAAGCCGCTTGGCGAAGGGCATCCCCGCTCCACAACGCGACATCCCGATTCTCATCGGCGGTGGGGGCGAGAAGAAGACACTGCGCATCGTGGCGCGCCACGCCGACATCTGGCACGGCTTCGGTGCACCGAGTCAAATCGAACACAAGCTCAACGTGCTCCGCAGCTGGTGCGAACGTGAGGGAACCGACTTCGACTCGATCGAAGTCTCGGTCGGCATGTTCAAGCCCGACGAGGATCTCGAGCGAGCCGACGAGTACTACGCACTGGGCGTGCGCCAATTCACGTTCGGCGTCGATGGTCCGGACTTCGACCTCTCGAAGGCGCTCCCCTGGCTCGCCTGGCGCGACTCCATGAACGGATAGCACAGCTGGTCCGGGCGCCGTAACGGCGACCGGTTGACGTTCAGCTGCCCAGCACCTCGGTCAAGGCGTCGGCAACGTCAGGATCGGTGGTTGCGTGCGGCGACAGCCGGATCCAGTCGGCATGGCGCGAGACGACCAATCCTGCTGCCGCGAGTGCCTGAGCCGTCTCAGCGGGATCGACCCCAGGCATGCGGAACCGCAGGATCCCGGCGCGTTCGCGGGAGCTGCGCCACGGGGTCGAACGATCCGCCCCAACGGCGTCGAGTGCGTCATCGAGCGCGAGCACGACGTCCCGGATCGCCGCTTCAATCCCGGCGGCACCAGCGAGCTCGATCACCTCGATTGCGGCAGCGAACGCAATGACCCCGTACATCGGCGGGGAGCCGGCGCGCAGCCGCTCTGCATCGGAGCGCGGGGCGTGCGGGGCCGGAATCGAGAAGTCGAAGAAATCCTCCACACCGAACCAACCAGTCAACGTCGGTTCGAGTCGTTCGAGCGCCGTGGGTGAGGCTGCGATCACACCGCTCCCCCAACCGGCGCGCATCCACTTCACGCCACCGGAGACCAGCACGTCGGCCGGCGCAAGTGTTTGCTCTACGGCACCGAGCCCCTGAATGGCGTCAACGACGAGCAGGGCGTCGTCGGCGAGTTCCCTGAGCTCGGCGAGGTCCACCCGAAAGCCGGTCAGGTAGTCGACGAGACTCACCGAGATCGCCCGCGTCTCGTCGTCAACTGCGTTGGACAGTGCGGCTGCGGTGACCCGACCGTCCGGGACCTCGACGAGTCGCACCTCCGGGCCGCCGGCCGACTCGGCTCGCAACCACGGGTAGAGATTCGCCGGGAACTCGTGGGACGGCACCACAACGTTCCCGCCAGCAGCATGCAGGCCGAATGCCACCTGGAACAGACCGTCCGACGTCGTCGGAATCACGGTCACCTGCTCCGGCGTCACCGCGAGGAATCGGGCGACGTCGGCAAGCGCAGACTCATAGAGGCCGAAGGTCCAGCCTGCGACGGACACTTCCGTATCCGCAATGCGGCGATACGCGTCGGCGACCGATGAGATCACCCGACGCGACGGCGGCCCGACGCTTGCGTGGTCGAGGTAGCCGAACCCCTCAGAGAACTCGGCGGCGTAGCTCTCCGGGATCATCCGAGGAGCACCCGGCGCATGGTCTCGACCGGCGGCGCACCGCGGCTCAGCAACTGGTCGTGGAATCGGCGCAGTGAGAACTGCTCACCCCACGCCTTCCGACAGTCGTCACGCAGCTGGAGGATCTGCAGCTTCCCCAGCGTGTAGGAGAAGTACCCGGGGTCGAACGTCCCTCGTTCGGCCTCCTTCCGTGCGGGCATCTCGTGATAGAACGCGTTGTCGATGAAGAACTGCGTCGCCTCATCGACCGTCATCCCGTGGGCGTGGAGACGGATGGCGCACACGAATCGACAATTGCGCACCAGCGCCTCCGACAGTTGCGCAAGCCGGAACCGTGGATCGCCCGACCGGTAACCCGCTTCCCACATCATCTGCTCTGCGTAATGCGCCCAACCCTCGGTGAAGGCGTACGAGGTCAGCCGGCGGGCTACCTCAGTCGGCGCCGAGGCGTAGTGCAGGAAGTGGACGTAATGGCCCGGATAGGCCTCGTGAATCGAGATGTCCTCGAGTGCAAAGGTGTTGAGCGTCCGTAACCACTCCTCGGCCCGTGCGTCGTCCCACTCCGGTTCGTCGGGCGTCACGAAGTAGTACGCGTCGGTAGCGGCGGTCTCGTATGGCCCGGGGGTGTCCATCATCGCGAACGCCCACCGCAGGTGTTTCGGCGTCTCGGCGACCTTGGCCCTCACTTCGCTCGGAATCGTGATCAGGTCGTGTTCGAGGAGGTATGCCCGAATGCTCTCGAGCATGGCTTCCGTCTGCGGGATCAAGCCGCCACGCGCCGCATGCACCGAGGCCACGTGCTCCTCGTACACGGCCCGGGGATCGGCGCCTGGATCGATCTCATCGGCCGTCTGACGGAATGCGTCCAGGTTCCGCTCGAGATCAGCCTGGCCGACCGCGAGGAGCTCGTCGAGGGACATGGCGATCGACTCGCTGTGGCGGAGGAGCTCCTCCATGGCGTCCGCCCCGATCGCGAACCGCTCTCCAGCCGACGACAGCCGATCCGATTCGAGCCAGCGAGCGAACGCCACGAGTTCGTCGGCAGCAGCCTCGGCGGCCGACCGCAGCTCGCCATCGTCGGCAAGTTGGAATGCCTCGACGACGTCGCCCCGAATCATCTCGGCCAAGCCCTCTGCGGCGGTGATCCCCCACTCGCAAATCGTCCGGTCGAGATCCTCGTCGAGCTCGATGCGCGCCGTGGCGAGCAACGGGCCGGCAGCACTCAGCAACCGCACCGTTGCGGCTGCCCGAGTGGCGTCGTCCGCGTAGGAGCGCCGGAGGTACAGGTCGGGGTCGAGGTGATAGATCCACGGCATCGGGTTTCGGTGGGCGATCCGCAGGTTGGTCCACTCGAACCGGGTCTTGTCGATTTGCGCAGCGAGCAAGTCGCGATCGATCGCATCGTCGGCGGTGAGATCTCCCACAACCTCGAGGTCGGAACGGAGCGCGTCGAGTCGGCTCAAGACGTCGGCCACCGCATCCGCGGACCAATCGGGAACGAGACCGTCGTACTCGTGTTTCCCGAGGTAGACCGCCCACGCCGGCTGGAGCGCCCAGAGGGCCTCGAATGCGTCCTCGATCATCACTGCCAGTGGGCTACTCGTCATGGGTTCAGGCTACCGGGGTGACTCGATCCCCGGGATTCGACGCAGTCGCCCGAGCCGAAGAACCCTCAAGGGGATCCCGCTGGGTGTCGATTCCGTTGGGCGAGAGGGTGGTACTCGGCATGAACGCCGGGTTGACCTAGCCTCCGTTGCGAGATTCTTCATGCCCATCAGACGCGCTGACTCAGCAGTTACCTCATTTGCCCGGACGTTCGGCGGCCTTGCCCTCCTCACGATCGGATTCCTCGCCACCGTGGGGACCATCCTCGGCTTCTTCGGAAGTGCGTGGTGGATGTTCGACGTGATGGCTGGGTATCGCGTGCAGTTCGCCATCGCTTTGATCTTGTCCGGCATCCTCTACGGCTTGATTCTGGGGCGCGCCACGTCGGTCGTGTTCCTGATTGCGGCGGCGATCAACATCGTCGTCATCCTGCCCCTGTACCTCGACGGTCCGGCCGATCCGAAGCCGGGGGGCTCGATCGACGTTGCCTCGATCAACGTCCGCACCACGGGCGCCGGTCGTGAGATGGTCTTCCGATGGATCGAGGCGACCGACGCGGACGTCGTCGTCCTCCTCGAGACGAGCGAGGCCTGGGTCGATCAGGTCGAGGCAAGGGGTCTCGGCTATCGCATCATGGCCCAGATCCCTGATGACCGGGTCTACGGCGTGACGGTGCTGGCGCGTTCGACGCTGCCCGTTGAAATCCTTCGCGCCGGTGATGTCGACGAGGTGGTCATCCGGACCGAGACCACCGTCGACGACACACCCGTCGTCATCTATGCCTTCCAGCCGCGAACCCCAACGTCGGCAGACACCGCCGCAGCAAGAGACGAAGTCGTCGATTTCGTTGCGCGTCGTGCCCAGGACGAGACGTCCCCGGTGATGGTCGTCGGCGCCCTCAACGCCACGCCGTGGTCCCATGCCTTCCGCAATCTGACGGGGACGGCGAACTTGATCGACTCGACTCGCGGATTCGGATTCCAACCGAGCTGGCCGGCAAACCAATGGCGGATCCTCCACGTGCCATCGAACCACCTGCTCCACAGCCCAGAGCTGACGACCGTTGAACGGCTCATCGGCCCGGACGTCGGTTCGGAGCATCGACCGCTGCTGGTCAGGATCGCTCTGGCCGACGCCTGATTGGTTGCCGGGAACGGTCACTACGCTCTCGCGGATGCCGACAACACCGTTTCCCGACTATCGCAACGTCGACCCCACCGCAGTCCGCCGGATGACGGCGATCGCCATCAGTGATGCCGACGCGCATGTTGCGTCCGCCATCGAGGCGGCCGATTCGAGGCCGACCTATGCAACCGTGCTGCAGCCGCTCGAGGAGGCCGCCACCGTCATCGCCGACGTGTACGGGCGGGGGGCCTTCATGGCACGAGTCCATCCCGACGAAGACGTTCGCGCCGCGGCCATCGACGAGGAGGAGCGGCTGACGAAATGGGGCACCGACCTGGTGTTCCGGTCTGACCTCAACGAGGCAATCAAGCGGTATGCGGAAACAGACGACGCCGCTGCGCTCGACGGCCCGCATCGCCGTTTGCTGGACCACTGGCTCCGTGACCTTCGCCGCGCCGGTCATGACCTCCCGGTCGACGTGCGAGCCGAGCTTCAGGAACTCCGGTTGAGGCTCATCGAGGTCGAAGTCGCCTTCGGACGGAACCTCGACGCTTGGGAGGATGGACTCGACCTCGCCCGCGACGAGCTCGACGGGCTTCCTGACGCCTTCGTCGAGGGGCTCCGCCCGGGGTCCTCCCCCGGGACTCACCGAGTCTCGATGGAGTACCCCGAATACACACCGTTCATGCAGCAGGCGCGTCGCCGAGACCTGAGACACCGGCTGCTGCACAAGTTCTGGAACCGGGCCGCCGAAGACAATCGGCCACTACTCGAAGAGGCCGTTGCCATTCGGCGCACGATTGCGGACATCCTCGGACACGACTCCTGGGCTCACCACGCCATGGAATTGAAGATGGCGGGCCACCCGGACGCCGTCGACGAGCTGTACTCATCGATCGTTCCGGCGCTCGAGGTCAAGGCTGCCGCCGAGCTGGAGAGCCTCCAGGCTGTTGCGGAAACCGACGGCGTGGCACCGATCGAGACATGGGATTGGGCGTTCTACCACGAGCTGCAGAAACGACAGGAGTTCGGGGTCGACGCCAACGAGGTTGCTGAGTATTTCCCACTCGAACAGACGATCCAAGGCATGTTCGACATCACGGCAGAGGTGTTCGGCCTCGAATACCGCGAAGTCGCGCCGACCAACGCGTGGCACACGGACGTTGCCCTCTACGCGATCCACAATCGCGGCGAGGACGAGGCGCTGGCGTACTTCTATGCGGATCTCTTTCCCCGAGACGGCAAGTACGGCCACGCTGCCGCCTTCCCGATCGTCTACGGACGATCGCTGTCGGATGGCAGCTATCGCCTTCCGGTGGCGGCCATCGTTGCCAACTTCACCAAGCCAACGGTCGAGCGACCGTCATTGCTGCGTCACAGCGAAGCGGTCACGCTCTTCCACGAGTTCGGGCACATCCTCCACTTCTGCCTGACGACGGTTCCCCTCGTTCGTTTCGCCGGGTTCGATACCGAGTGGGACTTCGTTGAGGCGCCATCGCAGATCATGGAGCACTGGATGTGGACGGAACCGGTCCTGCAGCGCTTCGCACGACATCACCAGTCGGCCGAGCCCATACCGGCCGACCTCGTCGGCCGCTTGGTTGCGGCTCGCGATCTGAACATCGGGCTCCATACCCTGCGACAAGTGTTCCTCGGCCAGGTCGATCTCATGCTCCATGACGACGCCACCGAACGTGATCTCGATGAGATCACTCGCCTTGCGTATCGCCGCACGCTGCTGCCATACCCGGACGGGACCTTCTACCTCGCCTCGTTCGGCCACCTCATGGGAGGCTACGACGCCGGCTACTACGGCTATCTGTGGGCGAAGGTCTTCGGTGACGACATGTTCTCCGTCTTCCAGAGCGAGGGTGTGCTCTCGCCCGAGGTTGGACGGCGCTATCGGCACGAAGTGCTGGAACAGGGCGGCGCTCGCGACGCCATCGAGCACCTTCGTGCCTTCCTGGGCCGGGAACCGTCAACCCGGGCATTCCTCCGGAACCTGGGTCTCGACGGCTGAGTGGCCCTGATCCGATTGTTGCCGGCCGGGGCCGTACACTCCCGCGCATGAGGCGATTCACTCTCTGGGCTTCCGTGCTCCTTGCGTTCACCATGGTTGCGGCGGCCTGCACAGCCGACGAAACGGCTACGTCGACCGCGGCGCCGGAGCCCGCTCCAACCACCGCCGGTACGACCGCTCCAACCACCGCCGCTCCGGCTGCCGAGGAGCTCGACCCCGACGGGTTCTACGTGATGCTCATGTGGCATCAACACCAACCGCTCTACCCGAAGGACGCAAACGGCGTGGTCACCCGACCTTGGGTACGGGTTCATGCAACGAAGGACTACTACGACATGGCGGCGTTGCTCGAGGACTACCCCGACGTCCACGCCACGTTCAACCTCACGCCGGTGCTGCTGCGGCAGCTCGAGGAACTCGCCAACGGCACCCGCGACATCTACTGGGAACTCAGCACGATCCAGCCGGCTGAGCTCACGGCCGACCAGCGGCAGTTCATCCAGGATCGGTTCTTCGACGTCAACCCGAAGGTCATTGCGCGGTTCCCCCGCTTTCAGGAGCTCGCCGACCGACGGCAGGAGGCGTTCAACGACGACGAGATCCAGGACCTCCAGGCACTGTTCAACCTGGCATGGACCGATCCGTCGTTCCTCTCCGAAGAGCCGCTGGCCAGCATCGTGGCCACCGAGCGGGGATTCACTCGCGGCCAGATCGACACGATCTTCGACGAACACCTCCGGATCATCGGCGACGTGTTCACCGTCCATCGAGACCTCTGGGATGCAGGGCAAATCGAAGTGACGACGACGCCCCTGGCCCATCCGATCCTGCCGCTCATCTTCGACAGCAACCTGGCTTCGGTAGGTGACCCAACCGCGCAGCTGCCGCAGTCGTCGTTTGGAAACCCCCTCGACGCTCTCGCTCACGTCGAGCTCGGCCTGGCCGAAGCCGAGCGACTCCTCGGTCGCCGACCGGTTGGTATGTGGCCGGGAGAAGGAGCGGTTGCGCAGCAGGTCATGGGCATGTTCGCCAGACAGGGCGTGCGATGGGTGGCAACAGGAGAGGACGTGCTCGCCAAGACGCTCGACACGGGTTTCGAGCGTGATGCCGCCGGGGTCGCATCGAATCCCGAAGTCCTCTACCGGCCCTGGGCGGCGCAACTCACACGCAACGACCCCGTGGCCATGTTCTTCCGAGATGTCCGCCTCTCAGATCTGATCGGATTCGAGTACTCCGGGATGGAGGCTCAAGCTGCCGCCGATGACCTCATCGCCCGGCTCGAAGCCATCGATGCTGCGATGGACGAGCAAGGGGCATCCGGCCCCCGGGTCGTATCGATCATCCTCGACGGTGAGAACGCGTGGGAGAACTACGACAACGACGGTATCGACTTCCTCCGGGCGGTCTACCAGGGATTCTCCGATCACGAGCGGATCCGGACCGTGACGCCGACGCAGCTCCTCGATGCCTTCCCCGACATCGCCGAACCATTGCCGGATGTCTTCCCCTCGGCGTGGTTCTCCCCCAACTTCGCCACCTGGATCGGCGAGTCTGAGGAAGCCAAGGCCTGGGACTACCTCGTTCGCGCCCGGCGTGACTTGTCGAATGCCGAGGATGCGGTGTCCGAGGAGGCGTACGCCGAAGCGCTCGAGTTGATGTACTTCGCAGAGGGCAGCGATTGGTTCTGGTGGTACGGAGCCGATCAGGATTCCGGCGACGACGGCTACTTCGATCGGGCCTATCGCGAGCTCCTGGGCCAGATGTACGACGCGCTCGGCACCGATCGGCCCGACTACCTGAGCGTGCCCATCATCCCGGTCATTCCCGTTCTCGCCGATCGTGGTCTCGGCGAATTGGCGACGGGCATCCGCATCGACGGAACCAGCAGCGACGAGGAGTGGGCCGACGCCGCTCGCTACGAGCTCGGTACGGACGCAGTGCCGGAGTCGATCGAGATCGCGTTCGACAAGGAGCAGATGTACGTCCGAGCGACCGTCGGAGCAGTCTCCGATGGATTCGGGTTCGCCCTCTACCTCAGTCAGCCGTCGGGACCGGACGCGTGGGGCCTCTCGAACGGGGGCGAAGTCCTCGGCTTCGACGCCGGGACGCTCGTTGAGTGGAACGCCGGCACGGAATCGGCATTGCTGACGCCTCACCTCCCGCCGGAGGTCGCAGCTCGAGTCGAGATCGAGCCAATCTCACTCGATACCGGCGTCGGCGACGGGACCATCGAGCTTGCGATCCCGCTCGAGGAGCTCGGCGCAATCGAGGTGGGAGATCGCATCACCTTCCGGGTCGCGCCGCTCGACTCCGGTGCCGAAGGGTCTCTCGTTGCGGCTGCCCCGGCAGTAGTGCTGGCGCCGGACGTCTCCGATCTCGTGCAGTTGGTCGAACTGACGGATCCGGAGGGCGACGACTACGGGCCCGGCACGTACACCTACCCGACCGACCTGGTGTTCACGGCCGGGTCCTATGACCTGACGAACTTCTCCGTCGGCGAGTCGGGCGGTGACCTGGTCTTCACGTTCACCGTGAACGCCGCCGTGGCCAACCCGTGGGGCAGCCCGAACGGGTTGTCGATCCAGACGTTCGATGTCTACATCGATCAGGATCCCGGCAACGCAACCGGCGCTCGATTGTTCATCCCCGGCCGCAATGCCGCACTCACCGACGGCAACGGCTGGGAGTACGGGCTGACCGTGGAAGGCTGGGATCCGGCGCTCTACGTGGCGACGGCCGACGGCACCGTCGAAGAGACCAAGCCGACGATGCGAATCATCGTCGACGGTCCGACCGGTCGCGTCACGGCGCGGGTTCCACGTGCGCTGTTCGGTGACGGTGACCCTTCGACGTGGGGTTACGCCGTCGCCGTGATGAGCCAGGAGGGGTTCCCGTCGGGCGGGGTTCGCCGGGTACGCGATGTGCAGCCAGACGGCGAGCAGTACCGCATCGGCGGCGGGACTGGCGCAGCCAACGACACCCGGATCATCGACATCCTCTTCCCCGTTTCGGGCGAGCAGGAAGTATCCCTCGAGAACCCCGGCGCCGACGATCCGGCAGATCCGGGGCCGAATGAGGTCGCTCAGGTGCCGCTGAATACCCCGCAGTGACCGGCGAACCGTCGAACCGGTGGGTTCTTGCGGCTCGGCCGTACACGTTGCCGGCCGCGGTGGCCCCTGTGCTCGTGGGCACCGGCCTGGCGGTTCGCGACGGTGCATTCCGCTGGGATGTCCTCATCGTGACGGTGCTGGCTGCGCTCGCCATCCAGGTGGGCGTGAACTTCGCCAATGACGTCGCCGACGCCGCCAAGGGCGCCGACACGTCGGAACGGATCGGTCCTGCCCGCGCGGTCGCATCCGGGCTCACGACGCCACGCGAGATGTGGATCGGGATCGCCGTTGTCTTCGGCTTCGCCGCACTGTGTGGCGTCTACCTGGCCTTCGTCGCCGGCCCGGTGATCATCGTGATCGGGCTTGCGTCGCTGATTGCGGCGCTCGGCTACACGAACGGCCCCATTCCGTACGGCTACTACGGTCTCGGCGAGGTCTTCGTGTTCGTCTTCTTCGGCCTCGTGGCGACGGTTGGGACGCGGTTCGCCTACGACGGATCGATCGACACCGGCGTCTGGGACGGCGGCGTGATCATGGGGCTCCTCGCATCAGCGATTCTCGTCGCCAACAACGTCCGCGACCTCGAAACCGATGGGCCGGCCGGCAAGCGCACCCTCGCAGTGATTCTTGGACGGCCCCGGACCCGCATCCTCTACACCGTGATGATGCTCGCCCCGTTCGCCGTCGCGGGCCTCGCCGTCGCCGCCGACCGGTTCCCCACCCTGGCACTGATCACGTACGCCGCCATCCCCCTGACGATCTCCCCGATCCGCGCCGTCATCACCCAAGACACGGGCCCGCCGCTCATTGGAGCCCTGAAGGCCACGGGCAGAGTGCAGTTGGTGGTGGCCGTTCTGCTCCTCGCTGCGCTCGTCGTGTGACCGGCCTTTGGCCGGAGTACGAGGCGGCCTTCGGCCGCAGTACTGAGTACCGAGTACTGAGTACAGAGAGCAGACTGATCGACGAGTGCTGACCCCCCTACCCCCGCCCTCCGGGCGGCGGTACTTTCCCCCCAAAGGGGGGACTATTCGCAACCACCCTCGCCGAACGCGTGCGAAGCGGCTTGGGGAACCAAGCTCTGACTGGCGACTGGCGACTGGCGACTCGACCTCACCGGGTCACACGAATACGTCTGCCGCGTCGTTGCCCCCGCACCGAACAGCGTCGGGGCTGGCGACTTGGCCTCAGCTCGCCGCGGCGAGAGGTCTGCGGCGTTCGAGGACGTCGGACCAGCGAGTCCTAGTCTTCGATCCTCCAGGTGAGCTGGTTGTCGACGCGCATGACGCCGTCGAGGCGACGGGACAGCTCACCGAGGATCCTGGCCTCGTTCTTGGTGCCGATCTCACCTTTGAAGGTGACCACACCGTTGAGGACATTGACGTCGAGGTCGTCGGGATCGACGAAGAGGACACGACGGAGGAGGTCCTCACGGATCTCGTCCTCGATGACCTCGTCCGGCCGGGTGAACACGGCGACGATGTCGAGCCGGGCGATGATGCCGAGCATCTTGTTGTCGGCGTCGACGACCGGGAGCCGCTTCACGTCTTGGATGACCATCATCTTGGCGGCTTCGGTGATCTCGGCGTCCGGGGCAACCGTGACGACGCCCGAGCTCATGACTTCGCCCACCGTCTCGACGGGCTGCGGCTCGTCAGCTTCGTTCCGGGCGACCTCCATGCGGAGGAAGTCGGCCTCGGTGATGATTCCGGAGAGGCGCCCGTCGGCATCGACGACGGGTAACCCACTGACACGATGGCGGAACATCAACCGTGCGGCTTCCTTGATCCGTGTGTCCGGCGATACCCGGATGACATCCGTCGTCATCAGGTCCACTACCCGCATGTCCTCGCCTCTCCTCCTGGTTGCCGGCCCATTCTGGCACCTCGTCCGCGTCTACGCGGTCGACCGCATCAGATCGCCGACGGGATGTCGCGACGGGTTGGAACCCACGGTCCCTCAACAGCGCGGACGCGGATCCGGGCGTCGACCACGTTGATGCCCGCTCCGGGCTCGTGAACCTTCACCGGGTTCATGTCCATCTCGACGATCTCCGGGGCGTACTCGACGAGCATCGAAACGCGCAGCAGTGCGTCACGGAGGGCATCGAGGTCGCCGGCATCGCCGCCGCGATA
Organism: Acidimicrobiia bacterium; assembly: GCA_030066755.1. Lineage (GTDB taxonomy): Bacteria > Actinomycetota > Acidimicrobiia > Spongiisociales > UBA5794 > JASJAX01. The sequence goes on along the minus strand of JASJAX010000035.1, from coordinate 6,495 downwards.
CCCATCGAGCAGCTGGGCCGTCTTGACATCACGGATCATGTCGGTGGCTTCGGAGTCGGTGAGAGGGTGGATGCGGAACGCCACGTCCCCAACCAGCTCGACGAAGACGCCACCGAGGCCGAAAACGATGAGGGGCCCGAACACCGGATCCTCGGTCATACCGATGAGCACCTCGTGTCCACCGCCGACGTACTCCTGCACGAGGACGCCTTCGGGGTCGGGAACCGCCGATGTCACCTGCCGATACGCGTCACGCACGGCGGCGTCACCCTCGACGTCGAGCACAACACCGCCGACATCAGACTTGTGGAGCGCAGAGGGCGCGATGACCTTGAGCACGACGGGGGCGCCGATCGACGAAGCCAGGCCAACCGCTTCGTCTTCCGTGGCGACGACACCGCTCTCCGGGAGCGGCAAGCCAGACGCAGCGAGCACCGCATCGACTTCGGCGGGGTCGAGCCATCCACCATCTGAACCAAGCCGTTCGAGCGCTCCGCTGATGACTTCGCGTACGGTGTCGCGTCGCACGTCGGCGAAGGTGACGAGATCGCCTTCCGTCTTCGACCGCCACTCGCTGTAGGTCGCAGCTTTGGCCAGTGCCCGGGCGGCCTGCTCTGGGAATGGGAAGGTGGGCACCCGCCCTCCGCCCGAGGCCAGCTCCGTCGGTACGTCACCCGAGCTCATGTAGACGGCGAGGAATGTCTTCTGCCCGTGGTTGCCGAGGCCGGCGTCGCGGATGACCTCCGCGGTCTCCCGAACTCCTTCCGGCGAAGCCGGGATGTAGATCACCATCACCGCATCCACCTCGTCTGAAGCGAAGAGGAGGTCCAGGCACGCTCGATACTGTGCGGGTCCGGCAGACGCAATCATGTCGACCGGGTTGGCGACCGCGGCGTCGGGCGACAACTGCGCCTGGAGACGTGCCTGGAGCTCCGCCGAGAACTCGACGATCTCCAGGCCTTCAGCTGAGAGCGCATCCACCGCCAGGATCCCGGGTCCGCCGGCATTCGTCAGGACGGCGACGCGACGCCCTCGGGGAAGCGGCTGATTGGCGAGCAGCGCCGTGACGTCGAACAACTCACGCAGCGTCGTGACCCGTATCACGCCGGCCTGTCGGAACAACGCATCCGCGGCGACGTCGAGACTCGCCAATGAGCCGGTGTGGCTACTCGCCGCCTTGGCACCTGCGATGGTGCGGCCCGACTTCACCGCAACAATCGGCTTCTTCTTGGCGATCCGCCGGGCGATCCGGGCAAACCGACGAGGGTTCCCGAACGACTCGAGGTAGAGAAGGATCACGTCGGTTGCCGGGTCCTCCTCCCAGTACATCAGGAGATCGATACCGGAGACGTCAGCCTTGTTCCCGACCGAGACGAACGTGGAAATGCCCACGTTCAGATCGGTGGCGTAATCGAGAATGGCGATACCGAGCGCACCCGACTGGCTCGACATCGCGACGTTGCCACGCGGCGGCCGTAACGGACCGAACTGTCCGTCCATGCTGACCACCGGGTCGGTGTTCAACACTCCCATGCAGTTGGGCCCGACCATCCGCATACCCGCACCACGGACGACGGACAGGAGTTCCTCTTCGAGCGCCCTCCCTTCGACACCGGTCTCGCTGAAGCCGGCCGAGATCACGACGAGACCCTTCACGCCCTTCTCGCCGCACTCCCGAACGGCGTCGATGACAAACCGCGCCGGGACCACGATGAAGGCGAGGTCGACCGGGCCTGGGATGTCGAGTACCGAGGGATACGCCCTGACCGATCGCACGGTGTCGGCCTTTGGGTTGACCGGATAGACCGGGCCGGTGTAGTCGCCCGTGATGAGGTTCTTGAAGAGCCGACCACCGATCGAAGCCGTGTTCCGGGAAGCGCCGACGACGGCAACCGAGTGCGGGTAGAAGATCGGCATCATCGACGCCGCGACGGCGACCCGTTCACGTTCCTCCTCTGCGGCCCGGGTCTCGTCACTGACCTCCGTCGGGAACTCAACGGTGTAGACCCCTTCGTCGAGATCACGGTGCATCGTGAATCGAGCATCGCGGAAGACGCGGATCATGGCGTGGTTGTCGGCAAGGACGAACGCTCGGAATGCGGAGATCCCTTGACGCCGGGCGAAGCGTGTCAGTTGCTGAACGAGTTGGGTGCCGATGCCGCGTCCCTGATGTGCGTCGACAACGGCGAATGCGACTTCGGCGACCGGCAGGTCCGGGTCGCGCCGTTCGTACCGACCGACGCCGATCAGTTCATCGTCGTCGATGACGACGAACGCCATCCGGTCGCGGTAGTCGAGATGGGTGAAGTAGTGGAGTTCGTCCGGCTCGAGCTTGTGCTTGACGCGGAAGAACCGTTGGTAGACCGACTCAACCGACATGTTCCCCAGCAGCTGTTGGAGGCCGTCACCATCCGCCGGGAGAATCGGTCGGATCGCAACCGTGCTGCCGTCGCGCAGCACGACGTCGAACACCCACTCGCCGGGATAGTCGTCGGGCGGGATCGGTACGGCCACATCGCTCATGCGCCGATTCTCGCGCACCAGGGAAAGCTCACGGCGCGCCGTCACGGCCTGGCTGTCGGGGACGGCAGCTGCGAGGATGGCGGCATGTCGGATACCCCGTCTCCGCCGGTCATGCCGGACAGCACCGTGACGCTGCGTCCCGTCGTGAAGGCCAACCTCCGCGCCCTGTTCACACTCGACGTCACGGAAGACCAACAGAGCTACGTTGCCCCGAACGCATGGTCGATCGCAGAAGCGGCCTACAGCGACGGGGCCTGGCAGCGGGCGATCTACGCAGACGAGACACCGGTCGGCTACTCCCTGGTTGCGATCGACGAGGAGACCCCGAGGTACTACCTGTGGCGTTTCATGATCGACCACCGATACCAGCGCAATGGGTTCGCTCGCGCCGCGATGGAGTTGGTGATCGACCACGTGCGCAGCCTTCCCGGCGCCACGGAGTTCTTCCTGAGCTACGTCCCCGGCGACCACTCACCGAAGGGGTTCTATGAACGGGTCGGTTTCGCCGACACGGGCCAGGTCATGGGCATCGAACGCGTGATGAGGCTCGAGCTGGCGTAGCCAGCTCGAGGAGCCAGTAGCCAGTAGCCAGTAGCCAGACCCTCTGACTTGGAACTTGGAACTTGGAACTTGGCACCTGCGACCTGAGACTTGCGACCTGAGACCTGGGACTTGGGACTTGGGACTTGCGACCTGAGACGACGTGAGACCGCCCCTAGGTCCCCCGACCCACCTTTTAGGTGTTCTTAGCCACTCTCGGTGGCGGTCCTAAACCCCGATCCTGCAACCTGTTGCCATGAGATCGAAGGTCGACTCGTCGACTTCAGGTCTCGTCAGCGAAATACCAAGCCCATTCGCTGAAGGGGAAAGCTAAACGATTACGAAGGGTGGACGCCCCCCTCATCTGCAAGTCCCATCCAACGTGACCGTACCGGAAGGCCGGGGCCCATTGGGTCCCGGTCTTTCCCTTTGTCGGACGCCGTGAATCCGAACTCGCAGCTCGATCGAGGACGCAACCTCCGCCGGTGGCTCAGGTCGACGAGTGGTCGGGTACCGGACGATCTGGCCGCGGGGGCTCACTCGGCCGGAGCACATCAGGCGGGCCGAAGAACACCCGAAGACGAGCCCCGCCGTTGGGCCCATTGCCGATCTCGAGCCGACCGCCGGTGCCTTCTGCGGTCCGCCGCGCGATGTCGAGCCCAAGCCCGGTCGAGCCCCCACCAGAGGCCCCACGTTCGAGGAGCGAGGAATCGCTGAAGCCGGGGCCATCGTCCTCAACCGTCAACACGGCCATCCCGTCGTTGCCCGGTGCCGCACTGAGGCGGTAGCCGACTCCGGCTTCCGTGTAGGAGAAGACGTTTGCGAGCAGCGTATCGATCACCGCTCCCAGCTCGTCGGAGCTCACGCCGACCGGCAGCGACCCGCCTGTGGTGTGCACTCCGGCCGGACGCTTCTGTTCGTCCGCCAGCACCTTCCAGAACGTTGCCCGGTGCCGCACAACGGCCCCGAGATCGGACTGAGCGGTGTCTTCTTTCTCCTGGCTCGATGGATGTCGCGCCTCGGTGATCATCCGATTCACGGCCTGCTCCATCCGATCGACGTCGGCCAGCAAACTGGCCGATTCCTCCGATCCCGCCATGGTCTCGGCTTGGAGTCGGAGAGCCGTCAGTGGAGTTCGCAGACGATGTGACAGATCGGCCACCGACTCACGTTCGGCAGCGAGGAGCGCTCCGAGTTGGCCCGCCAGGAAGTTGAAGGCTTCCCCGACTACAGCGATCTCCTCAGGTCCTTCCGGCTCGACTCTCGTGTCCAGGTCTCCGGCTCCGAGCGACCGAGCCGCGACCGCAAGGGTCCTCACCGGACGCACAATCGATCTGCCAACTCGATCTGCGGCGATCACCGACACCACGATCAAGAAGATGCCGAGAGCCCCGAGCATCAGCCACGCCAATGCGACACCTTGCGTCAGTTCCTCGTCCGTCACGAACTTGCGAACCACAACGGTGGTCTCCTGCGCCGGGGCGTCCGGTGTCAACACCGGCACCAACACCGCGATCCCGCCCTCGACCTCGACACTGAACGCTGCGCCCCTTCGAGCCTCCTCGATGATCGGACCAATCTCGACGGGAGCGCCGATCACCACGTCGTCGGGAAAGATGATGGAGACGTTCCGGCGACTCGAGAAGGCTGCGATGACCGCCTCGGCAAGGCCCTGACTGACCGCAATACCCTCGTCGGTGACGGTGTCGGCGGCAACGGCGAGGGTCGCCGCAATCGACTGTGCGTCGCTCTCTCCGGCCGACAAGGCACGATTGGCCGCTTGGTTTCGCAGCAGGGTCGCCAGCGGAATGATGAAGGCGATCACGACCAATGAGGCCACGGCGAGGGCAACCAGGGCGAGCCGCCGCCTCATGTGCCCGGATCGACCAACTTCACGCCAACCCCGAACACGGTCTGGAGGTACTTGCTCTCCGCGGCCGTTTCGCCCAGCTTCTTCCGGAGCCAGGAGAGATGCACATCGACCGTCTTCTCGCTGCCCCCATAAGGCTGGCGCCACACCTCGGCGAGCAACTCGCGCTTCGATACGACTTCGCCGGCTCGCTCCGCCAGGAAGTGGAGCATGTCGAACTCCTTGGGACTGAGATCGAGGCGATCACCGTCGAGGCGAATCTCACGCGCCGCGGCGTCGACAACCAGCCCGCCGACCACGATCGGCCCGGCCCGTCCATCGGTTCCGACCCGGCGCAACACGGCGCGCACCCGCGCCTCGAGCTGTTCGACGGAGAACGGCTTCACCAGGTAGTCATCTGCGCCGGCATCGAGCGTTCGAATCACGTCGCGGTCCTCGCCGCGTGCCGTGGCCACGATGACGGGCACCTGGCTCACTGCCCGAATCATCTTCAGGAGCTCCGACCCGTCGAGGTCCGGCAAGCCCATATCGAGGATGACGAGATCGGGATTCGACTTCACGACTGCCTGCAAGCCATCCATCGCATTGGATGACGTTTCGACGTGATACCCCTGATCGGCCAATACTCTGGCCATCAGTTCCCGGATCCGTTGTTCGTCCTCGACGATGACTACCGACGCCATACACCTCGAAGGGTAGGGCGTTCTGTCAGAATCTCAATACCACCTTTAGAATTCCTTAGGAGGACGTTCACGGGTCCACAAGACGATCGGACGCACAATGGTTCCAATGCGGCAGAGAGTCCTTCTCGTCGCCGGCTGGGTCGTAGCGGCCGCCGTGACCAGCTTGGTTGCGTCGGGCGCCGTGGCCGTGGCGGGGGGTCAGGTCAATGACCGCCCTCTGACCAGAGTGCTAGCGGCAGACGTGGCTGCGCTCCCTGTCGTAGATACGGAGGGCGTCCCGGATCCATGCGAGCCCCCTGCCTCCGGCGGCTTCGATTGCGGACCGGGAGCCCCCTCCGCGGGAGCGCAGAGTGACGGGCCGGGATCTTCGGATCCGGCCGGCGGCGGGAACGACGACGACCTCACGCAACTCGACCCTGAGCAGCCTGATGGTTTCACGCCGTCCATCGACGTGGGCGCCCCTGAGGAGGCGGGACCCGACAGCCTGGAGCCACGTCCCGGTCTCCCCGACCCGATCCCGGCACAGTACGTGAGCGTCGTCGGCGGGAGCGTCAGCTTCTTCGTCGAGGACGACATCGTGCAGGTCCGCGTGATCGTGCCGGGGTTCGGCTACTCCTACGTCATTGATGACACCGACGACCCGACGGTTGTCCGGATTCGATTCATTCCGAACCCCCGACTCGCCGGACCGGCCAACGCCGAGCTGAGTGGAGCCGAGGCCCGCTGGGAGGACGGCGAGCTCATCATCGAGACGTTTGAGTTCTAGGTCTCAGGTCTCAGGTCCCAGGTCTCAGGTCCCAGGTCTCAGGTCCCAGGTCTCAGGTCCCAGGTCTCAGGTCCCAGGTCTCAGGTCCCAGGTCTCAGGTCCCAGGTCTCAGG
>JASJAX010000177.1 GCA_030066755.1 Acidimicrobiia bacterium | reverse complement strand
GGGACGCCGATTGCGCGCCCACACGGTCAACGCAAGCCACCGGACGGTCCACCCGTCTTCGGTCCGTCGACGAAACTCGATGTCGAGCTCGAGGTCGGGTTCTTCACGGGTCCCGGATCTGCGCTTGGCGACTCGATTCCAATCCAACGAGCTGAGCAGAGCATCGCCGGTGTCGTCCTCGTCAACGACTGGTCGGCCCGCGATCTTCAGGCATGGGAGTACCGGCCGCTGGGCCCGTTCCTCGGCAAGTCGTTCGCGACAACGATCTCACCATGGGTTGTGACCCTCGATGCACTGGCGCCCTTTCGCGTGCCGGCCCCAACCCAGGATCCCGAGCCGCTGCCGTATCTCCGGGTGGAACCGAACCTCGGTTTCGATCTCGAGCTCGAAGTCGAGCTGAACGGAACGACCGTGTCGCGAACGAACTTCCGTCACATGTACTGGTCCATGGCCCAGCAGTTGGCTCATGCTGCGAGCAACGGCACAGCGATCCGGACCGGCGACCTGTACGCCTCGGGCACGGTCTCGGGACCAACCCGCGGCTCGGTCGGTTCGTTCCTGGAACGGACCTGGAACGGCACCGAACCGATGCAGCTCGAGGACGGGTCGAGCAGGACGTTTCTCGAGGACGGGGACACGGTCGTGCTCCGAGGATGGTGCGGAGGGAAGGGACGACCCCGCATCGGCTTCGGCGAATGTGTCGGAACGATCGTCGGTGGTAGAACCGGCTGAAGCCGATCCAGCCTCCGCGGCTTGTGCGCCGCCGGGGCCCCTCGGACCTCGGCTACCCTCGCGCCCATGCCAACACTCCGTCTGTTCGCCAACCTCCGCGAAGCCGCCGGCGCCTCACAAGTCGCCGTTGCCGGCGACACCGTCGGCGATGTCATCGAAGCTGCCTCCGAGCAGTTTGGTGAGGCGTTTCGGCTCGGGCTTCCCTCGGCGAAGATCTGGGTCAATGGGGATCCGGCGGATGCTTCAACACCGGTTGGCACCTCCGACGAGATCGCCTTGATTCCTCCGGTGTCGGGAGGAGCCACGGCCACTACTTCCACGCCGGTTCCGATCGAACCGATCACCGTGCTCGCACTCCTTGCGGGGCTCATCGTGGCAAATCTGATGTCACTCCAGTGGTTCACCTTCGCGGTCGTCGCCGCTGGGATCGCATGGACGTGGGATCTGCGCGATGTCGTCCGCAGCCGAGGGATCCCTGCGAGTGCGATTCCCGGGTCGCTGGCGGTCGGGCTCGCGGCGAACGGGGCGTACGGATGGGGTGAGAGCGGGTTCGCCGGCGGCCTCGCGATTGGCGTGATGGTCATCCTCGCCTGGAGCGTGATCGATGGACGTCTTCGCACGATCGATGCCGTGGCGGTGGGCACGATGCTTGGCGTCGTCGGCGCCCTCGGCACCGGTGGCATCACGTTTGTCAGGCTCCGTGATACGGGCGAAGTGTCGTTCTTCGTCGCAGTCGTCGGCCTTGCGGCATTTGCGTCGTGGCTCGTTCAACGCTTCGCCCCCGATGTCGCCGGCCTCGACCCAAACCTCGCCGCCCTGGTCGTGACACTCATCGCCGGCACACTGCTCGGGCTCTTCACGGAGGTCTTCACCACCCCGGTTGCCCTCCTCGCCGCCGTCTTCATCGGCCTCGGATTGATCGGTGGTCGAACACTCGGATCGATCGTGCGCTGGGGCCCGGTGATGCACACGGAGCGGGCGCCGGGCATGCTCACCGTGCTCGACGGGTTCGTCGTGGCCGCAGCCGCGTACTTCGCAGCGATCATTCTCTTTGGGTAGGGCAGGGCGACTCCGGGTTCGGCGGGCGCTACGCCCCCTACCCCAACGCATCCCCTGCCACGATGCCGACCCACGCGGCGAGCAGGCCTGCTGCTACCGAGAGAACGATGTTCAGGACGCCCGGCAGCACCTCGCCGACTCGGAGTAGCTCGACCGTGTCGACCGAGAACGTACTGAACGTCGTGTATCCGCCGAGCAGTCCGAAGAAGACGCCGTAGCGCACGACATCGTCGACTCGCCCGGCCAGGAGGCCTGCGAGCAATCCCAGCAGGAACGAGCCGGTGAGATTGACCGCCATGGTCGCCCAGGGAAAGCCCTCGGATCGCGGCGCAACCACGGTCCAGACCCAGTACCGCATCATGCTGCCGACCGCTCCACCGGCCCCGACGAGTAGGAATGCTCGCATCGGCCGGCAGACTACCGGGGCATCCCGCCGCACCCCGACACCTCACGCCGGGTAGGCGAAACGCCACTCCAGGTCTACAATCGCCCCCGTATGAGCTTCATGCGCCGGTTTCGTGCGCTCACGCCAGGGATTGCCGTACTCCTTCTCGCATTGACCCCCATCACCGCGGGTGCCCAGAGCAAGGAAGAGTCTGACGCGGCTGCAGCCAAGCGTGAGGAGGCGTACCAGCAGCTCATCGACGCCAACAAGATCCTCGACGAGGCGCTGCTGCGCTACCAGGAGATCAACAGCGAGCTCGTCGACCTCAATTGGCGGATCGAGCAGCTCTTCAACCGGGTCCAGGATTACGAAGAGGACGTGAAGAGTCTGCAAGGTCGTGCCCGGAACCTCGTGATCGAGGCGTACGTGAGCGGCGGAAACGACCTCGTGCAGGTGGCGCTCGAAGCCGAATCGATTCAGGATGTGCTCACGAGTCAGGTCCTGATCGAGCGAGCCACCGAACGCGACATCGCCGACCTCGACCGACTTGACGCGGTCAGCCGGGAAATGGATCGGCTCAAGGCCGACCTCGAGACCGACCAGGCCCGCGTCGAAGAACTCCAACTCGAGGCGCTCGTGGTGGTCCAGCAACTCGACTTCGCCCAGCGGACCGCAGCGGACGCCTTCCGGGCGGCCGACGCCGAAGCTCGTCGGGCCTATGCCGCATGGCAAGCCGAAGAGAAACGTCGTCGGCTCGCCGAGCTCGCTCGCAAGCAAGGTGCGGCTGGTGGCTTGCCGCCGGGCTCCACCCCGGAGTTCGTTTGCCCGGTCGAAGGCGGCGCCAGCTTCATCAACGACTGGGGCTTCCCCCGGTCCGGCGGCCGGACCCACAAGGGCACGGACATGTTCGCCAGGAAGGGCACCCCACTCCTTGCCGTCGGCGACGGCGTCGTCACGCTCAAGACCAACACGCTCGGCGGCACCGTGATCCTGCTGCGGGCCGACCACGGTGTCACGTACTACTACGCCCACTTGGACGGCTACTACAGCGGGATGAAGACGGGCAAGCGGGTCTCGGCAGGTCAGCGGATCGGATACCTCGGCAACTCCGGCAACGCCCTCGGCACATCACCACATCTGCACTTCGAGATGTGGCCCGGAGGCGGCTCGGCCGTCAACCCATACCCGACCCTGGCGCGGAATGATTGTTAGCCTGTTGAGCACCGCGAGCAGCATCACAGTGAGGTAGCCGCCCTGGAACAGAACCGCCGCCGCATCGACCAGATCACCGATCCCGAGTTTGTCCGCGACCTCACTGAGGTTCCCATCGAAACGCTGCGGGATCGCCGCCGCATGTGCGACGAGCTCGACACTGAGCTCTCCTACTACCGTCGGCTGCTCCACGGACGGCTCGACCTGCTGCAGTTCGAGCAACGACGCCGCCGCGGTGACGAGACCCGAAGCCTCATCGAGGCACTCCCTGAGATTCTCGCTGGCGACGTCGCCGAGACCCGCTCCCACGAGACCGTGCTGCGGGACTTGCCGATCGAGCCGCCCGACATGGGCGCCGGCAACCGCCCCATCGACCGGATCCTGGGGGACGACTTCCTCGCCCACCTGCCGACGATCTCTGACGATGAGTTGACGTCGATCGCCGACGAGCTCACCACGACGGAACGAGCCGTCTCCGCCGATCGACGTGCCGTCTACGCCGCCCTCGAGGAGATCCTCGAGGAGCTCACCCGCCGCTATCGCGACGGCCTCGCCAACGTGGACCAGTTGCTGCAGCAGGGGTGACGAAGCCTGGTGAACGAGTGACGACTGGGCCCTTGCGCGCCTTGACGTGGCGCAACGGTGTTGTCGAATCCGTCAACGAGATCGATGCCATCGCAGTCGATCGCGATGGGAACGTCGTGGCGGCGTTCGGCGATCCGGATCACGTGCTCTTCTATCGGAGTTCCATCAAACCGGTGCAGGCCACCGTCTCGCAGGAGTTCGGCGCCGACCTGAGCCCGGAGCACCTTGCCGTCGCCACGTCCAGTCACAGCGGATTCCCGACTCATCTCGCCATCGTCGAAACGATGCTCACCGACATCGGACTCGACCGGAGCGACCTCCAGACGACGGCCGGCTGGCCGCTGGAGACCCCGGCCCGTGACCTCCGGATCGCCCGAGGACACCGGGAGCCCCAGCCGCTGTTTCACAATTGCTCCGGCAAACACGCAGCGTTCCTTCGTGCGTGTGTCGCCCAGGGCTGGCCGACCGACAGCTATCTCGAACCGACGCACCCATTGCAGCATGCCATCGGCGAGCGCGTCGCTGCGGTCAGCCGGTTCGACGGCCGACCCGCCGGCGTGGACGGATGCGGCGCCCCGGCATTCCGCGGCACGATTCGGTCGCTGGCCACCGTGTTCTCCGCCGTATCGGCCGAAGCGGAGTTCGCCGCAGTTTCGGCGGCGATGTCGCGCTTCCCCTCGCTCGTGTCCGGCCCCGGACGACCCGATGGAGCCCTGGGGCGGTGGTGGGCGGCACCCCTGAAGGTGGGCGCGGAAGGCATCCTGGCTGCCGGACGCGACGGCCTGGGGCTCGCCGTCAAGAGCCGCTCGGGTTCTCCTGTGATCGCGAGCATGGGCATGATGGAGCTGATGCGGCGCCTCAGCCTGTTGTCAACGGCGGCGCTGCATGCTCTGGAGTCCGTTGCTCGACCGCCCGTGTTGGGTGGAGGACGGCCACAGGGAACGATCGCGATCGAGGCCCCAATAGGATGATCACACGCGACTACCGGCTGCACGACGACTGGTCCACTCCAGCGTTTGCGTACCCGCCCATTGCGCACGGAACCGGCCCGTTCGCCGCTCCCCGTTTCCTCGAGACGTGGGCGCACCACCGGGCGAACGCTGGTGACGTGCTGCTGGTCGAGACCGCCGATGCCTTCCTCCCCTTGTACCGCGATGACGGGACCATTCGCTTCCTCGGAGAAGCCGACCTCACCGACTACCACACGCCCCTGGGCGAGGCGGGCGCCGTCGAGGACCTCACCCGTGTCTTCTTCTCCGGTGCCGCGGCGGGCACACGCATCGACCTCGACAGCCTTCCACTCGAGGCCGCCGAACCCCTCCATGCAGGGCTGTCGGCCGCCGGGGTTGCGGTGCAGCGAAACGAGCACGAGGTCGCCGCCGTGCTCGAGCTCCCACCCTCGTTCGATGCCTGGTTGGCCGCAATCGGCAAGAAGGAGCGTCACGAGGTACGGCGCAAGCGCCGCAGATTCGAAGAGGGTCTCGGCTCGCCGCACCTGGTGCGGGCCGATGGACCCGACGCAGTGAGCGAGTTCGCTCGTCTCCACCGCGCCGCCGCCGGCGAGAAAGGCGACTTCATGACCGATGACATGGAGGGGTTCTTTGCGCAGCTCCAGAAGGACGCCGGGGCGGTGGTCGATCTTCTCACGACCCACGAAGGAACGCCGGTCGCAGCTGCGTTCGGCTTCGAGGACGAAGAGGGGTATTACCTCTACAACTCGGCATACGATCCCGAGGTGCGCAACGCATCGCCCGGTATCGTCATGCTCGCCTCGCTCATCGAGCGAGCGATCGAACGTGATCGCACGGTCTTCGACTTCCTGAAGGGTGACGAGACCTACAAGTTCCGGCACGGGGCGGAGCCCCGCCCCCTGTATCGGCTCACCGGGAAGGTCGACCGATGATCGAGTCCGTCGGCTACCTGTCCATGCACACATCGCCCCTCCTCCAGCCGGGGGTCGGCAACGCAGGTGGCATGAACGTCTACATCCACGAGCTTGCACGAACGATGGCCGACCGCAACATCGAAGTCGTCGTCTTCACTCGCCGCACGAGCCCCGAGCAGGCACCTGTGGTCCGGCCCCGCTCCGGCTACGAGGTGGTCCACATCGATGCCGGACCTCCGGTGGAGATCCCCGTCGCCGAGATGCCCGATCTGGTTCCGGAGTTCGCGGAACGGGTGATCCAGTGGTGCCACGCAAATGGCCGCACGTTCGATCTCCTCCACTCCCACTACTGGCTGTCGGGTTGGGCCGGAGTGCTCGGCAAAGAAGCGCTCGGCGTTCCTTTGGCGAACTCGTTCCATACCCTCGGGCGGGTGAAGGACCTCACGCGGCGGGCCGACGAGCCGGCATCGAGCCGTCTCAGGACACTCACCGAAGAACAGGTCATCGCCAACTCCGACTGTGTGATCGCTTCGACGCCCTACGAGTTCGATGATCTGCTCGAGCACTACGGAGCCGACCTGGAACGCCTGTGCACCTCACCCCCCGGGATCGATCACGAAGTGTTCCGGCCCGGAGATGCCGACGAGGCGCGATTCTGGCTCGGGCTCGGCAGTCAGCCGATCGTGTTGTTCGTCGGGCGGATCCAGCCGCTCAAGGGTGTTGACATTGCGATCCGTGCGCTCGCTCTTCTCCCGGACGGCGTCGCCGGCGGTGAGGGCCCGCCGCATCTGGTGGCCGTTGGTGGACCATCGGGACCCAGCGGCTTCGAGGAGCTCGAACGAGGACGCCGGCTCGCTGACGATCTCGGCATCAGCGACCGAGTTCACTTCGTCGCCCCCCAGCCGCACAGCACGCTTGCCGGCTTCTATCGAGCTGCGAACGTGCTGGTCATGCCGTCGCGCAGCGAGACGTTCGGTCTGGTCGCTGCCGAAGCGCAGGCCTGTGGGCTTCCTGTGGTGGCTGCCGATGTCGGCGGACTCCCATATGTGGTTGCCGACGGCACCTCGGGGCTCCTCGTGCACGGACACGAACCCGGCGACTACGCCAAGGCGATCCTGCGAATCATCGACGATCCACCGCTCGCCTCGGAGTTGCGACATGGCGCGCTCCAGTTCTCCGAGCAGTTCTCGTGGACGGCGACGGCCAACCGGCTGACCGAGCTCTACCACGGGATCACCGGCAAATGACGCGGGACGGGGCACACGAGCTCGTCGTGCGCGCTACTGAAGCGGCAGCCGCCGACCCCGACTCGGACATCGTGTGGTCCGGTATCTACGAGGGGCGACCCGGCCTCCGCATGCACCAATCGTGCCGCGAGGCAACGACGATTTGGTTCACGATCGGTGAGCACACGGTCGGATTCGAGGCGTACTTGTTGCCGAAACCGTTGCACGAGGCGGAAGCGGTGTATCGGCATTGCCTGGTCAGGGCCTATCGATCGTGGCCCGCCTCCATTGCGATCGGACCCGACGGAGACCTGTTCATCATCGGGAGGATCCCGCTCGACGCCCTCACCGAGCAGCGGCTCGACGAAGCGGTTGCGGCGGTCTACGAGGTCGTCGAAATGTCCTTCCCTGCGCTGCTCGATCTCGGCTACCGACCCCGCGAAAAGTCCCTCTGAGAAACTTGTCGACACCGGTTGTGCACAACCACTTGTGGATTGCTGTGGATTTGTGGAGAACCCTCACCGTCGCACCGTATGTGATGCCAAGTAACCTGAACAGGAACCGATGACGCGACCCAGATTCGGTCGAAATCCCCCAATTCAGGGGTGTTGAATCACACCGAAGGACTTCGTAGATTCGGCTGAACAAGGCCCAAG
>JASJAX010000034.1 GCA_030066755.1 Acidimicrobiia bacterium | reverse complement strand
GGAGCGAAGCGGAGGCGGGGAGGGTCTCCACCGCTCCGCACTGTCGGGGCGGTGTTCCGAAACGTGTCGACGACGGATTGCACATCAGTCGGAGTGACCTCGAAACCCTCCCCGACCTCCACTTCGTGGAGGCCACCCCTCCCTGAAAGGGAGGGGGATCCAAGAGGGAGAACGCCAAGGGCGTCGGGCCAGTCGCGCAACCCGACACCGGAGGGGGGAAGGTACCGCCAGGCCGAAGGCCGCTCGGGGTAGGGGGGTTCGGCACTCGTCGATCAGCTCGGTTTCGGCCCAGGTGCCCCCTGCTCTCGAATCGATCCGGCCTATACCGACGACGGCGAGAGCGCATCGAGGAAGCGACGCATCGCCGCGTCGTACCGTGCAGGATCGAAGTTCCACGATTGCACGTGCTCGGCCCCTTCGAACGCAAGGAAAGTGACGAGGTCGGGGCGGGTCTCGGCGAGGCGTTCGCTCACATCGACGGGGACCGTGGTGTCGTTCGTGCCGTGGAACACGAGGATCGGAACGTCGATGCGGTCGATGTCGTCGAGGTAGTCGAGTTCGCTCCAGTCGACTCCGAAGCGAAGGGCCCCAATGAACTTCGCAACGGTCGTCAACGACTGAGGAACCGGCAATCCCACCAGTGGCAAGTCGCGCTGGGACGCGCCGTAGTCGACGGTTCGTCCGAAGTCGATGTTCGGCGCATCGAAGATGAGCCCGATGACATGGTCTGCCAGGTCTGAGCGGTACATGAACGACAGGTTGAGAGCCGCTCCGGTGCTCAGGCCCGCCAGGATCACGTTGTTCGCGCCCTGATCGAGCGCATAGGCCACCGCCCCCTCCACGTCCTTCCACTCGGTGGCTCCGTAGCGGTAGTAGCCGCTCGGATCCGCTGGCTGGCCGGGATCATTCCGGTAGCTGATGGCGAGCATCGAGTGAGGACCGACCGCATTCATCATTCGGAAGGCTTCGCGCTCGGCGGCGCCCTTGCCGTGGACCAGGATGACCCACGTTCCGGTGCCACCCGACACGTACAGGGCATCTATCGGGCCAAGCTCGGACTCGTACGTGACCCGGGTTGGTACGTCGAGCAGGAACCACGGATTCTCGGTGTACAGCCACGGGTCGAGGTCGCCCAGGTCCCCGACCTCGGGCTTGGGTCCCCGGATCACGTCGTACTGGCGGGTGACGATGTCCCGAGTCCCGTCGGTGAGGTTGGCGATGATCCTTCCGAGTCGCAGCGTCCCGTTCTCGTGCTCGAAGCCGATCACCACCGGGCCCGTGAGATCGGGTTCGCTGCCGGCCGGAACGACCAGCGTGATCGTTTCGGTCGAGATGGCATCGACCTCGACCTCGTAGACCGGTGGGTCCGGCGCCGACACCTCGAAGGCATCCTCGCCGAGGAGGGAGGAGAAATACCATCCGCCTGCGGCGTAGAAGATCATGGCGAGTACGCCGACGACAATCCCGATCCGGGTCAACGGACGACGCCAGCGGTTCCATCGACCTGATGGTCCGCTTGGCTGGTTCGCTCGATCGGGCGAATCGACCAGCGCGTCCGTCATGTGACCCCCACGGGTAGCGACACCCTCAGCGTCGCACACCCCCGGCTGCTGTGGATAGGGGGGAAGACCCTGATCACTCGGTGGTGTGGAACCACGGTGCGTAGCTCAGCCCGACCAGCAAGCCCTCGGGGCTGAGCAGGCGAGCCACAACCTGACCCCACGGCTCTTCTCGAGCGTCGTGGATCAACGTGTATCCAGCGGCAACGAGCTCAGCCGCCGCCGACGGAACGTCGAGGACCTCGAACTCGATCGTGGCTTGCGGAACCGGCACGTCGGCCGGCCACTCAGGGTTCCCGAAGCAGGCGGTTGCGGCCTGGTCGAGCGGCCACACGCCGAAATGCTTGGTGCCCTCGAGCGAGAACGTGGACCGGTAGTCGTCGCCTTCGAGGGCGAGACCGAGTGCATCCTCGTAGAAGTTTCGACTCGTTGCGGGGTCGGCCGAGATGACGGCGACGCCCGCGACGAACAGGACGTCCATCAGAGTCGGCGACGGCGCCGGCGGCCGAGGGGCCGTGCGGTCGATGCACGGAACGGAGCTTCCTCCTCGGGCGGCTCCCATGCCGTGAGATCGGCGAGCCGCTCGTCGTTGGAGAACATCTTGACGATCGGGATGTTGAGCCCGGCCTGCTTCTGGATGCGGATCACCTCGTTGACCTGATCCCATTCGACCAACGTGACCACCAGGCCGGATTCGCCTGCCCGTGCAGTGCGGCCCGAGCGATGGAGGTAGGTCTTCGGATCGTCGGGTGGGTCATAGTGAACCACGATGTCGACGCCCTCGACGTGGAGGCCACGCGCGGCGACGTTTGTGGCGACGAGCACCGGGCTCGTGCCCTCGGCGAATCGAGACAACGCACGTTCGCGCTTGCGCTGCGGGAGATCCCCGTGAATCGCCTGTGCATTGACGCCGAGGTCGCGCAGATCGGCGGCGACGCGGTCGCAGCCGTGTTTGGTCCGCACGAACATCAGGGTGCGCTCCGCAGTCTCGGCGATCGCGGCCGCAACCTTGGCCTTGTCCATGTAGTGGACCTTGAGGAACCGGTGCTCCATCGTCTCGACCGTTTCGGTGGTCGAAACAACCTCGTGCTCGATCGGGTTCTCCATGTATGCGCGGATCAGGCTGCCGACCTGGCCGTCGAGCGTGGCCGAGTACAGCATCGTCTGATGCTCCCCTTCAACGGTGCGCATGATCCGTCGCACCTGCGGCAGGAATCCCATGTCGGCCATCTGGTCGGCTTCGTCGATCGCCACGATCTCGATATCGGCGAGCGAAACAACCTTGCGTTCCATGAGGTCGATGAGCCGTCCCGGGGTCGCAACGACGATCTCGACGCCGCGCTTGAAGGCGTCGATCTGCTTGCCCATCGGTGCCCCGCCGTATACGGCGATGAGACGGAGGTCACGAGCCTCGATCAGCGGGCGCAGGTCCTCGGCGACCTGATTGGCGAGCTCGCGCGTGGGAACCAGGACGAGCGCATGCGGTCGACCGGGCTTCGCCTTGTGGATCATCTGCACGATCGGCAGACCGAAAGCCAGGGTCTTGCCGCTGCCGGTCTTCGCCTTTCCGGTCACATCCCGGCCGGCCATGGCATCCGGGATTGACAACGCCTGGATCGGGAACGGTGAGGTGATCCCGGCCGCTTCGAGGACGTCGACGAGATCCTGATCGATGCCGAGAGCGGCAAACGTGGTGTCGGTATCGAGGTGCTCCGGGGCCTCAGCGGCGCCGGGTTCGGTCGTTGTCAAGAGGGTTCTCCAAACGGCGGGTCGTGATCGAGGTAGTTCGGAAAGGCTCCGATGGGGACCCGCCGGAGCCTCAGGGTAGTGGTGATGGGGTCGGCACCCGCCGTTTTGCCGGCCGGTCGCTCAGCGGTGGGTGGTTTCGATCCGGTCGAGGAGGTCAGGTTGGGCGAGCAAGGACGGCGCACCCCCAGTGTGGATGAACACGACATCGTCGTTGGGTCCGAAACGTCCGGCACGCACCATGCCGATGACCGCCGCCAGGGCCTTGGCCGAGTAGACGGGGTCCAGGATGAGTCCTTCGAGACGTGCCCCGAGGTCGATTGCCTCCAGGGCGGCGTCGGTAACGGCGGCGTAGTGGGGTCCGGCGTAGCCATCGAGGACCTCGATTGCTGCGTCAACGCCTCGAGCGTCGAGTTCGAGGTCGTTGGCCATCTGCACGGCGATGCCCGACACGTCGTTGCGAACTCGATCCGGCTCTGCATCGA
The DNA here is from genome assembly GCA_030066755.1 of Acidimicrobiia bacterium. Classification (GTDB taxonomy): domain Bacteria; phylum Actinomycetota; class Acidimicrobiia; order Spongiisociales; family UBA5794; genus JASJAX01. The sequence continues at coordinate 35,014 of JASJAX010000034.1, read as the reverse complement.
CATCGACGCCGACCACATGGACCCGGTCCTCGAAGAAGCCCACGACGAGCCCCGCTTGCGTACCGCCGGACCCTGAGGCGTGCACGACCGCACGGGGACGGATGCCTGCGGCTGCGAACTGTGCGTTCAGCTCGACAGCGGCGGCGACATATCCGATTGCGCCGAGTGGATTGGAAACCCCGTACGGGACGACATAGGGGCGACGGCCCGCTGCGGCGAGCTCTGCTGCGGTGTGTTCGATCGCGCTGGCGCGGTCACCGGTCCAGCGCATGCGGTGGACCGATGCTCCGAGGAGCGGGATGATCATCGCGTTCCCGGTGCGAGTGACCGGGACCGGCTCGTGGTCGACCCGATCGGTGAGTTGGATCACATGGCAGCCCATTCCCGCACGGGCAGCCGCCGCCGCGATCTGGCGGACACTGTTGGATTGTGCGACGCCGGCGGTCACGAGCACATCCGCACCGTGGTCGATTGCATCCGGCATCACGAACTCGAGTTTGCGTACCTTGTTGCCACCGAGTCCGAGGCCGGTCAGGTCGTCCCGTTTGACCCACAGCCGCGGACCACCCAGGAATTCGGTGAGACGCTGCATCCGCTCGAGCGGCGTCGGCAGATAGGCCAGGCGATAACGGGCTTCCGAAGCAACGACGTCGGCCAGGCTCATCCCTGGGAGCGTAACGGCTGCGCCAGGCGTTGGAGTCCCAAGTCCCACGTCTCACGTCTCACGTCTCAGGGCAGCGCTGCTTGGGACTTGGGACCTGTGACTTGGGACTCTCGACGAACTACGACGACTTCGTCGCTGTAGCTCTCCCACTTCCGTACGCTTCACCCATGACGCAACGACCTACCACGCTGGGAGAGCTCGAGGCGAGCGGTTGGCGGAACCGTTCGGTGAAAGAGGAGCTGAGGGACAACGTGATCCGCCGACTCCGAGAGGGCGAGCCGCTGTTTCCGGGGATCGTCGGGTTCGAAGACACCGTCGAGCCGGCACTCGAACGAGCCCTGCTCGCCGGCCACGACCTCGTCCTTCTCGGCGAGCGGGGCCAAGCCAAGACGCGCATCATCCGGGCCCTCGTGGATCTGCTCGACCCGGAGATCCCGGTGATCGTCGGCTGCGAGATCAACGATTCCCCCCTCGATCCGATCTGCTCCCATTGCCGGGCGGTCGTCGCTGAAGACGGGTCCGGCACGCCGATCTCGTGGATCGGCCGCGAACAGCGGTACGCCGAGAAGCTCGCAACCCCCGACACGTCGGTTGCCGACCTCATCGGCGATGTGGACCCGATTCGGGTCGCCGAAGGCCGGTACCTGTCGGATGAGCATGTCATCCACTACGGCCTCGTGCCGCGCACCAATCGTGGGATCTTCTCCATCAACGAGCTCCCCGATCTCCCGGCAAGGATTCAGGTCGCCCTCTTCAACGTGCTCGAGGAGCGGGATGTCCAGATCCGCGGATTCCAGATCAGGCTGCCGGTCGATGTGCTGCTCGTCGCCACGGCCAATCCCGAGGACTACACCAACCGGGGTCGGATCATCACACCGTTGAAGGACCGGTTCGGGAGTGAGGTGCGCACCCACTACCCGGTCGACCCGGCGCACGAGATCGACATCATGGATCAGGAAGCGCGTCCGCCATCGGGCGACGTGCCCGTCGTCGTCCCGGAGTTCATGAAGGAGGTCATCGCCGAGTTCTCCCGACTGCTGCGGCGTTCTCCGCATGTGAATCAGCGAGCCGGGGTTTCCGTACGCCTCTCCATTGCCAACCTCGAGACGATGGTGGCGTCTGCCGTGCGCCGCGCGATCCGGAACGGTGAGCCGACCGCCGTTCCTCGAGTCAGCGATCTCCCTGCTGTCGTTCAGAGCTCGAGTGGCCGTGTCGAATTCGAGACGTTCGAGGAGGATCGCAAGGAGGAGATTCTCGAGCAGTTGCTCGGCCATGCCGTCCTCGAGGTCTTCGTCGACGCATTCGAAGGGTTCGACTTCCTGCCGATCGTGGATGCCTTCGACGACCCGGCATTCGGTGTCGACAGCGGAGACCTGGTGCCGGCGGCGTCGCTCACCGGGGCGTTCGCCGAATCGCCGGCGGTGGCCGCCATCGCCCAGCGCCTTGGCATCGAGAAGGCCCCCGAGCTCACGGCGGCCGGGCTCGAGTTCGCCCTCGAGGGGTTGCACCTCTCCCGTCGTCTCAACAAGGCCGGCTTCGGAGGCACGGCGCGGTATCGCGGGAGGGGCGCCCACCTCTCGTGAGCCGGTACCGCTACTCACGTTGGGACGGCACCCAGGACCCGCTTCGGGACCTCGACACCCTCGATCGGGTGGTGGACGCGTTTGCCGACCGGATGTTGAGCGGGATGAGCGCCGAGCGGGCCATGCAGCGCTTGTTCGACGAGGGGCTGGCCGGTCGTTTCTCAGGGCTGGATCGTATGCGCGAGCGTCTCCGAGACCTCATGGAGCAGCGTCGGAATGAGTCGAGTCTCGGTGGAGCGCTCGACGAGCTTCGGGACCGGCTCGACGAGATCGTGGCTACCGAGCGTGCGGAGCTCTCCGACGCCGCCGATGATGACGCCCGCTTTCAAGAGATGCTGCTGGACGAGCTGCCTTCCGACACGGCCGGCCAGATTCGCGAGCTCGGCGACTATCCGTTCCGATCCGAGGCGGCTGCTCAGGAGTTCGCCTCGCTGATGGGTGACCTCCGTCGCCAAATGCTCGACGCCTATCTCGGCCAGGTTGCCGACGGAGTCCGCTCCATGACGGACGAGGATCTCGGCGACCTGAAGGACATGCTCGCCGACCTGAATCGGCTCATGGAGCAGCATCGTGTCGGTGATGGTCCGAGCCAACAGGAGTTCGACGACTTCATGGCGAAGCACGGTCAGTACTTCCCCGAGAATCCCCAGACGTTCGAGGAGTTGCTCGATGTGATGGCACGCCGGGCCGAAGCGATGAGCCGGTTCATGGCGTCGCTGAGCCCGGAGCAGCGTGCCGAGCTCCAGGCGCTCGCCGAGGAGCTGATGGGCGACATGGACCTGAGCTGGGAAGTGTCCCGGCTCAACGCCAATCTCCGTGACTTGATGCCGGCGCTCAACTGGGATCGCCGAGCCGGGCTCGAGGGGGATCGTCAACTCGGCATGGCTGAGGCGCTGGGTGAGATCGAGCAGCTGTCGGCGATGGAGCAACTCGACGCGTCGCTGCGACAGGACTATCCGGGGGCGTCGATCGAGGATGTCGATCCTGAGCGGGTCCGGCAGTTGCTCGGAGAGGATGCCGCCCGCGATCTCGATGAGCTCCGAGAGATCGAACGTATGCTCAGTGAGTCCGGGATGGTGTCGCGCCAGGGCGGGCGGCTCGAGCTCACGCCGAAGGCGATCCGCAAGCTGGGCGAGCGGGCGTTACGCACCGTATTCGAGCGACTCGAGCTGGGTCGCGCCGGCTCGCATGAGATCCACAGTGCCGGCGGGTTCGGCGAGCCGACCGGACAGAGCCGACCCTGGCAATTTGGAGATCCATTCCGCCTGGATCTTCAGGCGACTCTGCGTAATGCCGTTCTGCGCGAAGGTCCGGGAGTCGGTCAGGTAGCGCTCCATCCCGACGACTTCGAACTCGCAGAAGCGGAGAACCGGACGGCAACGGCAACGATCCTCCTTCTCGACATGAGCCGTTCGATGCCGTTGCGTGGGCACTGGGAACACGCCCGTCGTATGGCCTTTGCGCTCCACTCGCTGGTCACGAGCCAGTTCCCGGAGGATCGCCTTCACATCATCGGGTTCTCGGACTATGCCCGAGTGCTGACGCCGAACGATCTGACGTCGCTCGAGTTCGAGCCGGTGTACGGGACGAACTACGAGCATGCCTTTCGCCTGGCCGGCCGGCTGCTCGCCAAGGAGGGAGCGACGAATCGTCAGATCCTGCTCGTGACGGACGGCGAACCGACCGCCCATCTCGTTGGAGACCAGGTCTTCTTCGCCTGGCCCCCAGAGCGCGAGACCATCGAGAAGACGATGACCGAAGCCGCCCGTCTCGCCAAGGGCGGGGTGACCATGAACATCTTCATGCTCGAAGACGAGCCCCGGCTGGTGCACTTCATCGATCGGCTGGCTCAGCTCGTCCAAGGACGGGTGTTCACAGTCGACGATCGAGACCTCGGCGCAACGGTCGTCCGCGACTACGTGCGGAACAGCCCACGTGGTCGTGTCGGGTAGGTCAACGGAGGCAAATGTCTGCGCACCGGCATGCACCACCGTGACCTCGTACGTCAGATCCCAGACGGCGCGGGTCTGACGACTGACGTCTGACGACTGACGACTCATGACTGTCGACTCAGTACTCTCACGCCGCATGAATGACCTGCCCCTGCTCGCCGGCATCGAAGCCGGTGGAACCAAGGTGTTCGTGTTGCTCGGCACCGGGCCCGATGACGCCGTCGCCGAGCTGCGTATCCCGACTACGACACCCGAAGAGACTCTCGGGTCGGTGATTGACTTCTTTGCGACCCAGCGTGAGGCCGGGAACGTGCCGGTGGCAGCCGGGATTGCATCGTTCGGACCGGTCGAGCTGCGTCGTGACCACCCTCGGTACGGTTTCATCACGACGACACCGAAGCCGGGATGGTCCGGCACCGACGTCCTGGGTCCGATCCGGGCGGTGCTCGATGTCCCGGTGGGCTTTGACACGGACGTGAACGGTGCCGCCCTGGGTGAGGGCCGGTGGGGTGCGGCCGCCGGACTCGATTCTTTCGTCTACCTCACGGTTGGCACGGGCATCGGTGGTGGTGCCGTCGTCAACGGCACCGTGGCGCACGGCGTGGTCCACGCTGAGATGGGCCATGTGGCCGTGCCGCGTCATCCCGACGACGACTTCGAGGGCCGTTGTCCGTTTCATCGATCGTGTCTCGAGGGGATGGCGTCAGGCCCGGCGATCGCCGACCGCTGGGGCACGCCGGCGCAGGACCTCGCCGGTGCCGAACTCGAAGCGGCGGTTGAGATGCAGGCGTGGTACCTGGCTGCCGGGCTGCGAACGATCGTCTACGTGCTTGCGCCGCAGCGCGTCATCCTCGGCGGTGGCGTCGCGGCCATGCCTGGTCTCATGCCTGCCGTTCGCCGCGCGCTGATCGACACTCTCGGCGGGTATCCCGGCCTCCCCGAGCACGGCTCGGTGGACTTCGTCGTGCCGGCCGGTCTCGGGTCGCTCGCAGGTCCTGCGGGAGCACTCGTACTCGCCGACCATGCCCTCAACGACTCCGCACGATGAGTTTGGGCGTCCCGGCCTGACCCCAAGGCATGGTCGAAGGCCCGTAGTGGCGGCCGGTGAGTTGGATACCGTGGAAGGGTCAGCCTGAGGAGGACCCTGCGTATGGAGTTCACGTCCTACCCGCACGGCATGCCCAACTGGGTGGATCTCGCGACCACCGATGTCGAGGATGCCGCGCGCTTCTACCGCAACTTGTTCGGCTGGACGACCGAAACGGTCCCGCTCACCGACGAGGTTCAGGTCACGATGTGCCTGCTCCGGGATCGACCGGTCGCGGCGCTCTCTGCCCTCGATCCGATGGCGGCCGCTGGTGGTGCGCCGGCGCACTGGTCGACGTGCATCGCCGTCTCGGAGATCACCGAGACGCTCGACCTGCTGGAGAAGGCCGGCGGATCTCGGTTCGGTCCGGTTCTGGAGTCACCCTTGGGCCGTCGAGCGGCGGTTCAGGATCCGACCGGAGCGTTCTTCGCCCTCTGGGAAGCGGGTTCGCTCATCGGATCGGCTTTCGCCAACGAGCCGGGTGCCTTCACCTGGAACGAGCTGCAAACCAACGACGTCGTCGTGGCGGCAGACTTCTATCAGGACACCTTCGAGTGGAAGGTCGAGGCAACCCCGATGCCGACCGGCAACGTGTACCACGTCTTCCGACGTGACGGGCACGAGCTCGCCGGCATGATGGAGATCCAGCCCGAGTGGGGTCCGGTCCCACCGAACTGGGGCATCTACTTCGCCATCGACGATTGCGACGCCGCAGCGCTCGCCGCAACCGAGCTCGGCGGCGGTATCGAAGTCCCGGCAATGTCGATCAGCGAGTCCGGCCGGATCGCCATGCTGCAAGACCCGCAAGGCGCCTACTTCTGGATCTCGTCGGGGATGTGATGGGCTCGGCTTCGCCGAGCCGGTCATCAGTCGTCAGTCGTCAGTCGTCAGTCGTCAGGAGCGCACGCTCCTTCTGACGACTCGTCGGGAGGTGTTCGCGCGACTCGCGTGCGACCCTTGATCACCGACACGTCTGCCCGTTGGCACTGACGACTCGGCCGGGCGCGTTCGCTCGAGTCTTTGACGGCCTGCCAAACCGCGTTCCCCGCAACCCCGGGGGTTACTCTGCCCCCCATGCAGTCGTGGCTGGCGGACGCACTGAACATTTCGGAGACGGTTGCTGGTGAGCTGATCGCCACCGTGGCGACCGTCCTCATCGTGCTGATCATCCGATACTTGGCGATGCGTCAGATCCACCGGCGTATCGAGGATCCAGAGCTGCTGTTCCGGGCGCGCAAGACGGCCGCCTACATCACGACCTTCATCATCGTTCTGGCCGTGCTGCGGATCTGGTCGGGTGCGTTCAGTGACCTCGGAACCTTCCTGGGTCTGCTCTCGGCCGGTATCGCTATTGCCCTGGCCGATGTCTTCCTCAACCTCGCCGGGTGGATCTACATCATCACGCGGCGGCCGTTCAAGGCAGGAGACCGCATCGAGGTTGGGGACATGGCCGGCGATGTGGTCGATATCCGTGTCTTTCGGTTCACGTTGCTCGAGATCGGCAACTGGGTCGACGCAGACCAGTCGACGGGTCGCCTGCTCCACATTCCGAACGGGATGCTGTTTCGCCAGGGTATGGCGAACTTCACCGAGGGCTTCAATCACATCTGGCACGAGATCCCGGTCCTCATCACCTTCGAATCGGATTGGGAGTTGGCCGAACGGCTGATCCGTGAGCAGCTCGAGCCGTATCACATGAAGGATGAGGAAATGCACGCCGCCCAGGAGTTCCGGGAAGCCTCACGCCGGTACTTCATCCGCTACAAGGAGCTCGACCCGATCGTCTATGTCACGACCAAAGACAGCGGTGTCCTCCTCACGGCTCGTCTGCTGATCCATCCCCGGCAGCGCCGCAGCGTCGACGATGCCGTCTGGCGCGGCATCCTTCGAGCCTTCAACGAAGAGCCGTCTATCGAACTGGCGTACCCGACGATCCGCACGTTCCGCGGCCCGGAGTTTTGAGCGGGCTGCTTCGCAGCCCGCAGTACTAGGTACCGAGTACTGAGTACTGAGATCCCGATCACCTCCACCCCGGCGAGCGGTCCGTGAGCACCGGCGGCTCGGGCAAGCCGAGGTCGTGGGCGATCCACCAGGCGGCGCCGTCCACGAGTTCGAGGTTGTCGAGGCGCCAGCGCGACACGTCGGCGATCCCCGGCCACGGGCCCTCGGCGAGACCCCAGAGCGTCCAGACGAGGTGATCGGCCGCCCATGCTGCGCCCTCCTCCATGGGCAGCGGTCGCCGGCCGGCGATCACGAGGTCGATGCCGATCGTCGACGCATCGAACCAGGGCGACCCGCGGCGGGCGTGCGACCAGTCGACGACGACGACTCGGTCGGGAAGGAAGCACACGTTGGAGTACCAGAGATCCCCGTGGACGAGCGTGTCGCCCGACTCGTGCGTCGCGGCCGTCACGATCACCTCACGGTGGTTCGCAACCCATTCGGCGAGGGGCGGGGCCGCGGCGGAGGCATTTGCGACGATCGACGAGTACATGTCGCTGCGCGGTCCTTCGAGGGCGGGAAGATCGAGTTCCACCGGGATCGAGGTCGCACGGATTGCTGCCAGAACTTCCTCGAGCATCGACAGGTCGTCGGGATAGGGCTCGGGCCAGTGGCCGTGGGAGAGATCCTCGAGGATCAGTGCGGGCCGAGTCCCACGAACGGTACCGAGGCGACGGGGCAGATAGGGAGCGTCGATGGCGTCGAGGAAGGCGATCTCGTTGCGGATCTCGACGGCCGAGTCGTCGTTGGTGGCCGTCTTGACGAACACTGAATCTCCGCTTTCGAGCACCGCGACGCCGGTGACGGCGTGCGTGAGGCCGCCGTGACGTGGCGACCAGTCGACGAGACGGTGACCGACGGCATCCTCGATCTGGGAGCGAAGCAGGGGATCGACGCCGGGATTCATCCGGCGCGGCGCGCCCGGAGCCGCCGCTGCTCGAGCACGCCGTTCACCTCAGCGCCGAGGAGGATCACGAACCCGGAGATGAACAGCCAGAACATCAACACGACGACACCGGCGAGCGCTCCGTAGGTCTCGTTGAAGCTGCTGAGACCGCTCGTTGCATAGAACGAGAACCCGAGGGTCGCAACGACCCAGAGGACTGCGGCAAGGATGGCTCCCACGCTGATCCAGCGCGACCGCCGGGACGGACGGTTCGGTGCGATCTTGTACAGCAAGCCGAGGCCGAGCACGACGATGGTGAAGAGACCGGGCCAACGCGCCACCTTCAACCACGCGTCGGCGGCTCCTTCGAGGTCGAGCCAGGCTGGGACGACGGTGACGAGGGCAACAGCGGCGACCACGAACACGATGAGGCCGATGGTCATGCCGTACGCAATGGCGCGTTGGATGAGGAAGGGCCGATGTTCCTCGACGTCGTACGCGATGTTGAGACCCCGCATCAGCGACTTCGTTCCTCCCGAGGCGGTCCAGAGCGTCAAGAGAATCGAGATGGCGGCGCCGACTCCGAGCCCTCCGCTGGAGGACGACACGATCTCAGTGAGCTGGTCGTCGATGATGTCGACGACGTTGTCCGGGAGCACCGAAGCGAAGCTCTCGATGGTGTCGGTCAGGCTCTCCGGGTCGAGCACGAGGGCGTAGATCGAGATGGCGGCGATCAGGGCGGGAAAGATCGCCAGCATGGCGTAGTACGAGAGGCTGGCGGCGATCATCGAGGTGTTGTCGCGCTTCAGCTCGTGACCGAGCTCCTTGGCAAAGCCCTGGGCAACCTGAACTCGCTCGTTCTCGTACCACTTGGCCTCGTCGGTGGTCGTGGCACCCTCGGCAACGGGTTCGGGCGACGGCGGGGTCGGCGCGCCGTCGACAGCCGGGGCCGGCTCACGGCGTGGCCCGAATGCCCGCACGGCCACGCCGACGGCGAGTCCTCCGAGCAGCCAATTGATGAAGCGGTCCATGTCTCGATCCAGGTTCGCTCACCGCGAGCGTAGGAGATTCGACGAGGGTCGGCCTATCGCCTCGGAGTTGGCGATTGGCCCGTGAGCGATGCGTCAGTGTCCCTCGAGCTCGTCAGGTGTCGGCGGTTCGAAGACCTCAGCCCATGCGTCGAGTTCCGCGGCAGAGATGTTGAAGGTCCCCGGCGGGAGATTGCGGTTTCGGTCGGCGATCCGTTCGTGGAGCGTCTCAATCGGTTCGTCGAGGAACACGGTCCGTACGTCGGCTCCGAGTTCCCGGGCACGTTGGCGATAGCCATCGCGCTCCTCGCGGCTCCACAAGCCCCAGTCCAAGATGACGCTGACGCCACCTGCCAGCAACCGTTCGACCAGTTCCCATTGCACGTCGTGGACGAGGAACTTCCGCTCGTCGCGAGCCGCCGCCTCGGCGTCATCGGGATACAGCAAGCAGACCCAAGAGTCCGCGTTGAAGAGGATCCCTTCGCCGGCGGCTTCGAGCTCCTTTGCGAGCACCGACTTGCCGGAACCGGGTAGCCCGCAGAGCATGTGGAGAGTCGGCATCGATCCTCAGCGTACGTCCGGCGACACACGGACTGGACGATCACCCGGCTGGCCACCGACGAGCGCAGCGGATCGGAGCCGCAACAACGGGTCCGTGGACGCTCGAGGCAATCGGTCCTCAGCGACCCAGAATCGTCAGGCGGGCGTGGCGGCGACCGAGGAAGTAGGTCGCCGTTGCGAGGCCGACTGCGCCGACCGTCGCGGTTGTGTTCTTGACCACCCGCTTGGTCGTTCGATTGAACTCGATGATCGGCCAGCCGCGGAGGCGGGCAACGTTCTCGAGCTCACGATCCGGGTTCACGGCAACGGGATGACCGACGGCCTCCAGCATCGGCAGATCGCTGATCGAGTCGGTGTAGGCGTACGACCGGCTGAGGTCGTAGCCCTTCTCCGCGGCGACCTTCTCCATCGCAATGACCTTGCCCGGTCCGTAACAGAACGGCTCGGCAAGCCGGCCCGTGTAGACACCGTCGACCAGTTCCGACACGGTGCCGAGCGAACCCGTCATGCCCATTGCCTCGCCGAAGTCCTGGATGATCTCGATCGGCGACGCCGACACGATGTACGTGTCACGGCCTGCGTCGTGGTGCAGATCGATCAAACCACGCGACTCCCGCCGCACGCTGTCGAGCAAACGGGTCAAGATCTCGTCACTCAGCAGGCGCAGGTCGGCGACCTTCACCCCTTTGACCGCGTCCAGGACCTGGTCGCGCACCGCCGCCGACTTCTCGTCGGACGCCCCCGAGAGTTTGAAGGCGATTGCCGACGATGCGTCCTTGAGGAGCTGGCGTGTCGTCATCTGTCCGTTGCGGTACGCGACCCAACCGAACACGAAGACCGACGATCCGCCGATGATCGTGCGGTCGAGATCGAAGAAGGCTGCCCCACGGGGCTCCGTCGTGTCCTCCATGCTCACCCTCGCAACGCCTCCGGCTCGATGGCGAAGAGCGAATCGCTCGGAGCCGTGGAAGCTGCCAGGAGGCCGTCGGCTTGCGGCAGGATCTGCTCGGCATAGAACTGCGCCGTCGTCACCTTGGCTGCGTAGAAGCCGGCGTCGCCGTTGGCGGATCCCAGTGCTGAATGCGCCGCGAGCGCAGCCTTTGCCATGTAGTACCCACCGGCCACGATTCCGAACATTCGGGCATATGGCGTCGCCGCGGCGAGCGCGTCGTTGACGTCGTCCCTCGAACCGATCCAATCGGTCGCCTTGCGCAGCACGGCGAGTCCGGCGGCCAGCCGCTCTCGGATCGAGTCGAGGCCGGCGGCGCCGAGGGGTCCGTCGAGGGCGTCGATCTCGTCGAAATAGGACGCCACGACCTTGCCGCCGTCCATCGGAAGTTTGCGGAGTACCAGATCGATGGCCTGGATGCCGTTGGTGCCTTCATAGATCGGCGCAATTCGGCTGTCTCGCCAGATCTGGGCGGAACCGGTCTCCTCGACATAGCCCATGCCACCATGAATCTGGATCCCGATCGACGTCAGCTCGACACCGAGATCGGTTCCCCAGCCCTTGGCCAGGGGGGTCAGCAACGCGGCCCGTGCTGCGCCCCGTTGGCGCTGCTCGTCATCGACCCCGTGCTCCGCCCAGTCGAGGGCGGCGGCATTGTCGTACATCAACGCTCGCATTGCCTCGATGTTGGCCTTCATGGTCATGAGCATCCGGCGGACATCGGGATGGTCGATGATGGGTGAACTCTCGGTCTTGGGAGCACCGATGGCCCGTCCCTGGCGACGTTCCTGGGCGTATTCGAGTGCCTGCTGATAGGAACGTTCGGCAACGCCGAGGCCCTCGAGTCCGACGTGGAGCCGGGCGTCGTTCATCATCGTGAACATCGCTCTCATGCCTTGATTCTCGGCGCCCACGAGGTAGCCCACGGCTCCCGCGTTGTCTCCGTACGACAACACACACGTCGGGCTCGCATGGATCCCGATCTTGTGCTCGATGGACACACAGTTCACGTCGTTGCGCTCGCCGATCGAGCCGTCGGCGTTGACGAGGTACTTGGGAACGATGAACAACGAGATGCCTTTGGTCCCCGGCGGGGCACCCGGTGTCCTTGCGAGGACCAGGTGGATGATGTTGTCGGCGACGTCGTGTTCGCCCCACGTGATGAAGATCTTCGTGCCGGTGATTCGGTAGGTACCGTCGTCCTGGGGCTCCGCCTTCGTGGTGAGCGCGCCGACGTCCGACCCGGCCTGAGGCTCGGTCAGGTCCATGGTGCCGGTCCACTCACCGGAGATCAGCTTCTCCAGGTAGATGGCCTTCTGCTCCTCGGTCCCGTGGTGTTGCAGCGCGAGGATCGCGCTCGCGGTCAGCATCGGACACAGCGAGAACGCCATGTTGGCGGTGGTGAGCATTTCCATCACCCCGATGCCGACGGATGTCGGGAACCCGTGCCCGCCGTACTCCATCGGTGCCTTGACGGCATTCCATCCGGCCGCCACGTACTCCTGATAGGCGCTGCGGATCTCCTTGGGCAGGGTCACCCGGCCGTCGTCGTGGTGGATTGCGCCTTCGGCGTCGCCAACCTGGTTCGTCGGGGCGATGCGGTCTGCCATGAATCGTCCCGCCTCGTCGAGGACGGTGAACGACAGATCCCGGTCGACGTGCTCGAAATCGGGCAGGGCGGCGATGTCGTCGAGCCCGACGACGTGTTCCAGGACGAACTTGATGTCACGCAGCGGTGGGCGATAGTCGGTCATGACGTTGAGGATAGGGGAGTTCGGTGCTCAGCCTCTGGGCGTCCGTCCCAAGTCGCAAGTCTCAAGTCCCAAGTCACGCGGGCGAAGCGAGAATCTGAGTAGGTTTTCCGGGCCGAGTGTCGAAAGCCACGCTGGTCGTTCGTCGTAACGGTGATGGGGCGGATCGGCCGCCTCGAGGAGGAGAGGGATCTCATGAAGTATGCGTTGCTGATCTACTACGACGAGTCGAACCAGCCGGAGCCCGGATCTGAGGCGCAGATCCAGGAGTTCAACGAGTACATGGCGTTCACCGCCGACATCAACGAACGCGGAATCAACCTCGGCGGGGAGGCGCTGCTCGGCACCGAAGCCGCAACGACGGTCCGGGTTCGCAACGACGAGACGCTGGCGACCGACGGTCCGTTTGCCGAGACGAAGGAGGCCCTCGGCGGTTTCTACATCATCGACGTGTCGGACCTCGACGAGGCCATCTCCGTTGCCGCCAAGCTTCCCGGTTCCTGGCGAGGATCGGTCGAGGTGCGCCCTGTGTATCAGTGGGAGAACGACGCACCGGCGTAGGGGGACGGCGGGGAGTCCGGGTGAGTGACGAGACGAGGAGCGCTGTCGAGTCCGTCTTCCGGCGTGAGTACGGCCTCGTGGTGGCCACGCTCATCCGTCAGGTTGGCGACTTCGAGCTGGCAGAGGACGTTGTGCAGGAGGCACTGGCGACGGCGATGACCAAGTGGCCGACGGACGGCGTGCCCCGAAACCCGGCGGCGTGGATCACTACGACGGCTCGCCGCAAGGCCATCGATCGGCTGCGGCGCAGCGTCAACTACGCGAGGAAGCAGGAGGAGTTGGCGTACCTCGTCGAGGTGGATCGGCGTGCCGGTCTAGAGGAGAACGACGACATGCAGTCCGCAGTGGTCGACGAACGGCTCCGCCTCATCTTCACGTGCTGTCACCCGGCGCTGGCACTCGAGGCTCAGGTCGCGCTCACGTTGAAGACTCTGGGCGGTCTCACGACTCGGGAGATCGCCCGCTCATTCCTCGTCGGAGAGCCGACGATGGCCCAACGGCTCGTGCGTGCCAAGCGAAAGATCCGCGATGCCGGGATTCCCTACCGGGTGCCGCCCGACGATCAGCTGCCCGACCGCCTCGCCGCGGTGCTTGCCGTCGTGTACCTCATCTTCAACGAGGGCTATCTCGCTACCGGCGGTGATGACCTCGTTCGCGGTGACTTGTGTGCCGAGGCGATCCGGCTCGGGCGTGTGCTGACCGAGCTGATGCCCGACGAGGCCGAGGCGCTCGGTCTGCTGGCGCTGATGCTGTTTCAGGACTCGCGTCGTGAAGCCCGGACCGAACATGACGTCCTCGTCCTCCTCGAGGACCAGGACCGGTCACGATGGGATCGCGGCGCAATCGACGAGGCCCAAGCGTTGCTGGACGCAGCATTGCGGCGACGGACTCCCGGCACCTATCAGATCCAGGCAGCCATCGCCGCCCTTCACGCCGAGGCGGATACGTACGGCGACACCGACTGGCATCAGATCGCCGGACTCTACGGACGGCTCGCGGCGCTCCAGCCGAGCCCAATCGTCGAACTCAACCGGGCCGTTGCGTTGGCGATGGCCGAAGGCCCGGAGCGCGGCTTGCAGATCCTCGATGCCCTCGCCGGCGATCTCGATGGCTACCACCTATACCACTCGGCCAAGGGGGCATTGGCAGCGAAGGCAGGCGACATCAACTCGGCGCGCTCGTCGTACGCCAGAGCCATCGACCTCACCGAGAACGAGAAGGAGCGCGGCTTCCTAGAGAGACGGCGAGGGCAACTCTCCGAGTAGTCAGTCGTCAGTAGTCAGTCATCAGTCCGCGCTTACCACGGTGGCGTGTGCCCTCACCGGTTGATCCCTCAGCGAGGACTGGCGACTGGCGACTGGCGACTTGGATCACCTTTCGACGCGATCCGGTGGGTCGCGTCGATCGCGGCGCCAAACGATCCCGCGGGCCTGGCGACTCCAGATCCTCTGAGCGAAGCTCAGAGGATCTGGCTCAAGAACAGCTTGGTGCGATCCTCGGTCGGGCTCATGAAGAAGTGCTCCGGTGTGCCGACTTCGACGATCTCGCCGTCGGCCATGAACACCACCCGATCGGCGACCTCACGGGCAAAGCCCATCTCGTGGGTGACCACGATCATGGTCATGCCGGACTGCGCCAGCTCCTTCATGACGTCGAGGACCTCTTTGATCATCTCGGGGTCGAGGGCCGAGGTTGGCTCGTCGAAGAGCATCACCTTCGGGTTCATCGCCAGCGAACGAGCGATGGCGACGCGCTGCTGCTGACCGCCGGAGAGCTGGCCGGGGAACTTCCGGGCCTGCTCCGGGATCTGGACCCGCTTCAGCAGGTCCATGGCGAGATCTTCGGCCTCTTTCTTCGGGAGGTTTCGCACCTGGCGTGGACCCAACGTGATGTTGTCCATCACGGTGAGATGCGGGAAGAGGTTGAACTGCTGGAACACCATCCCGGTCTCCTTGCGGATCTCCTGGATGTTGCGGATGTCGTCCGAGAGTTCGATTCCATCGACGGTGATGCGCCCTCGGTCGTGCTTCTCGAGCCGGTTGATGCAGCGGATCATCGTCGACTTGCCGGACCCGGATGGTCCGATCACGACGATCACTTCCTGCTTGCCGACACGCATGTCGATGTCCTTCAGCGCCTGGAAGTCTCCGAAGAACTTGTCGACGCCCTCGAGCTCGATCATCAGTTCGCCGGTGCCCGCGATCTGCGTGGCGTCGGCGAACGCCTGGGCGTTGTTGTTCTCGTTGCTCGTCATCGTTCTCCAACTCCAAGCTTGCGTTCTAGTCGTTGACTCTCTCGTGACATCGTGAAGGACACCGCCCAGAAGGCGAAGGCGGCGAAGACCAGGGTCTCAGCGATACCGAACCCGCGGTACGCCTCCTGGCCGTGGATGATCTCGCGAGCACCCAGGATCTCGATCTTGCCGATGATCAGGAGCAGCGACGTGTCCTTGAAGAGCGAGATGAACTGGCCCACCATTGCTGGGATCACGGCCCGAAGTGCCTGGGGGAGCACGATGAGCCGGGTCACGCTCCACGGCGCCATACCGACTGAGTTACCGGCTTCGGTCTGGCCCTTCGGCACCGCCTGCAGACCACCCCGCACGATCTCGGCGACGTAGGCGGCGGTGAACAGTGTCATGGCTGCCGTCGCCCGGGTGAACAACGACAGCGGGGTCCGCGTGTCCAGGAAGAAGCCGATGAAGAACTGGGCCATCAGCAGCAGTGAGATGAGTGGCACGCCGCGAATGATCTCGATGTAGGTCGTCGACATGATCCGCAACGCCGGGAAGCTCGACCGCCGGCCGAGAGCGAGGAGCAAGCCGAGAGGGAAGGAGAGGGCGATGGCGATGGCCGCCGCCAGCAAGTTCAGATGGAACCCCTCCCACTCGTCCCACTCGACGCCGACACTGTCGACGACCAGGTAGACGACGAAGAGCACAACCAGAACGCCGAGTGCCGCACCGATCTGAATCAGCCGGAGCCGGCGCGGTTCGATCGTCTCGTTGCGACCGATCACCGAGTAGACCGCTGCAGCAATCGGGACGCCCATCCACAGCCAACCCATGCCGAAGAACCCACTCACGATCTGGAAGCCGAACACCATCAGGGCTGCAACACCGGCCCACAGCAGTCCGACGTTGTGGCCTGCGACCCGAGAGGCGACCCAGTAGAGGGCGTACGCAACAGCGAGTGACACCACGGTGAGGATCAGCGGTCCGAAGGTCTTGGTGAAGCCGAGGAACACCAAGCCGAGAAGGAGCAGCCCGGAGTAGCGCTTGACCTTGGCCAGCGCAGGGTCGACCACGTACTCCATGCCGGCCTGCAGCGCACGGAACTTCGCTCCGGCGACAGCGGCCCCGATGCCGAGTCCGGCGGCGCCCGACCAGATCAGTACCTGGGCGACGACTCGCCATTGTTCGTCTCGGGGGTAGGTGCCGATGTTGATGAGGGTGAGGTTCTCGCGGACCGGTTCCCACTTGGCAGTGACGAACACGAACCGCAGCACCCGCCAGCTGACGTACGCCACGCCGATGGTGAGCAGCACCGTGATGAGCGAGTTGTACCAGTTGTTGAACAGGTTCTTGCGGAGCCATTCGCCGGGAGGCAGCTTCTGGCTCGGAACGTCGACCTCGGGGATCGCGATGCCGGTATCCGGATCGATATGGGTGAAGGGAGTCTCAGTCGCCATGGCTCAACGCTCCACCAGCTGGATCCGACGGTTGTAGATGTTCAGTAAGAACGAGATCGTGAGCGAGAACAGCAGGTACACGGCCATCAGCACGGCGATCGACTGTGGCGCGGGCCGGCCGTTGCCGATCGACGTCTTGGTGAGCAGCGTGATCTCGGCGTACGAAACGGCGATGCCGAGCGAGGTGTTCTTGATGAGGTTGAGGTACTGATTGATCGTCGGTGGCAACGCAATGCGGAGCGCCTGCGGGAGGACGATGTAGCGGTACCGCTGGAAGGCCCGCAATGCGATGGCATTGGCAGCCTCGCTCTGTCCCTTTGGGACGGCGAGGATCGACCCACGAATGATCTCGGCAACGTGACTTGCGGTGTACAGGCCGAGGGCCACGGTCGTGGAGATGTAGCCGAAGTTCAGGACGAAGCCGTTGTCGATGCGCCGGCCGTTCTCAGACACAACGGGCCACGATGCCGAGAAGGCACCGCCGACGATGAAGTGGCCGGCAAGCGCGATGATCGCGAACGTCCCGAGCGCCCACCGCACCCGATGATGCAGTACACCGGTGCGGTCGCTGAGCCGGGTCCGATAGATCGCAACGCCGACCGCCGCAACGATGGCGAAGACGAAGATCGCCCAGAAGATGCCGACGTTGTCCTCGGCGATGAGTGAGGGCACGCCCCACACGCGGTTCGACAGGACGAGCGCCGTGTTGTCGGATCCGAACCACGAGATTTGGGTCGCTTCCTCGAGGACCGGGAACGGTCCGAAGGTGAAGATCGCAAACCCGAAGAAGATGATGATGACGAGCGGTGGGATGTTGCGGAACGCTTCGACGTAGATCGTGGCGAGACGCGACACCAGCCAGTTGCTCGACAGCCGGGCAATACCGATGACCAGCCCGACGATGCTGGCGATGATGATGCCGACGATGCCGGCGAGGAACGTGTTCTTGATCCCGACGAGGACCATCTGCCACACAGAGCTGCGCGGGTCGAAGCCCTCGTCGAACGAGATCTGGAAGTTGGTCGGCCGGGACAGAAAACCGAAATCGGTGTTGATGTTCAACCGATTCAGGTTCGTGAGCAGGTTGTTGAACAGCCAGAAGAGCAGGCCGACCACGAGCACGACGGCGGCGACCTGACCGACGATGCGCAGGGTCTCGACGTTGCGGTACCAGGCGATCTGTTCGGATTCGACGTCGGGGGGCGGTTCGAGTGTGGTCTGGCTCACGAGGTGCGGCCTCCGGGGTTGAGAAGGGTCCATGGGCGGCCGGCCGTTGGGCCGGCCGCCCATGGGTGTCCTACATCAGGGTCGTTTGTCCTACCGGTACGGCGGGACGTACATCAGGCCACCGTTCGTCCACAAGTCGTTGGGGCTCCCCGTCAACTGCAGACCGATCGGGATGATGTTCCGGTTGTAGATCTCCTCGTAGTTGCCCACCTGCGACACCACCTGGACGGCGAAGTCGCTCGGAAGGCCGAGGGTCGGGTTGAAGCCACCGTCGCCGATGAAGTTCAGGATGTTCGGGCTGGTACCGGAGTAGCTGCCGATGCTGCCCGAGTCCAGACCGAACTCCCAGGCCTGCACGGTCGCCATGACCGACCACTCGACGGCCTGCGCCCATGCGGTATCGCCGTCGGCGACGACCGGGCCCAGGGGCTCCTTCGAGATGATCTCGGCCATGATGAACTGCTCGTCGCCGCCTTCGCCCTCGATGGTCGCCTTGAAGGCGGCCAGCTGGGAGGCGTCCGAGGTCCAGGCGTTGCACTGGCCGGCCTCGTAGGCGGGGCGCAGCTGCGTGTTGTCCTCGAACTGGACGGGGTTGAACGGGATCCCGCGGGCGTTGAACACCGCGGTCAGGTTCAGCTCGGTCGTCGTGCCGGTGAGCACGCAGATGTTGGCATCCGCCAGGTCTTCCAGCGTTGTGAAGCCAGTGGACGCCGGGACCATGAGGCCCTGGCCGTCGTAGAAGGTCGTGAACAAGAAGTTCGCACCTTCCTGGCCGTCACGAGTCGCCGTCCACGTGGTGTTGCGGATCAGCAGGTCGATCTCGCCCGACTGCAGGGCCGTGAACCGGGCCTCTGCTGTCAATGGAACGAACCTGACCTTGCTGGAGTCCCCGAGGACGCCCGCTGCGACGACGCGGCAGAAGTCGATATCGAAGCCGCTGAAGTTGCCGGCATCGTCGACGACGCCGAAGCCCGGCAGCGTCTCGTTGCCACCACAGATGACTTCATCGCGTTCGATGACGGTGTCGAGCAGGCTGGTGCCCCCGCCGTCGTCGTCACCACCGCAGGCGGTCGCGATCATTGCGAGCGCGACCAACCCAATCATGAGTCGTTTCATCAAACTCTCTCCTCTCGAAGATGGCGGCCGGTTAGGCGCGCCATTCCGGCCGCCACGGTAGAGAGTTGGGGCCGGAGGTTTCAAACGGTTTGTGGGGTCGGTCGCTCGCCAACGGTGACTAGTCACTACGCGGCACGGCGAAATGGTGGTGAAGTCCGACTCGATGCCTGCCGATAATGGTCGCAACGGTTGCCGGAGAACCGGCACCCACCCTGAGACCAGGGACCGGGCCAGAAATGTACGTTTGTGGTGATCCCCCGGCAACCCGAAGTCTGTGAGAAAACCCGCCCTCTGGGCGGGTTTTCTGTACTTCGTACTTCGTAACACGTACGACGACTCGATCGGGCGACGTCGTACGGAGTACGTCGTACGACAGATCACGCCGACGCAGTAACGTCAGCGACCCATGTCCACTCTCGTTTTCTTCCACGCGCATCCGGACGATGAGGCGATCGCTACCGGGGGGACGATGGCGCGCGCAGCGGCTGAGGGGCATCGAGTCGTGCTCGTGGTGGCGACCCACGGCGAAGAGGGCGAAGTGGCTGAGGGCTTTCTCGCCGAAGGCCAGATGCTCGGGACGGTGCGGATCACTGAGACTCGTGCGGCCGGAACGATCCTCGGCGCGCATCGGGTTGCGTTCCTCGGGTATCGCGACTCCGGGATGATGGGGGAGCCGAGCAACGAGTACGAGGGCTCGTTCTGGCAGGCCGATATCGAAGAGGCGGCGCAACGGATGGCCACCATCTTGCGTGAGGAAGCTGCGGACCTGTTGACGGTCTACGACGACCACGGCGGTTATGGCCATCCCGATCACATCCAGGTTCATCGTGTCGGACACCGTGCCGCTGAGATCGCAGCCATCCCACGGGTGTTCGAGGCGACGATGAACCGTGACCTCGTGAAACGTTGGCGCGAGGAGATGGCTGAGGATGAGCCCGAGACGGCGGCGACCCGGGACGATCCGGCCATGGATTCCATCGGGACGCCGGACGCGGAGATCACGACCGCCGTCGACGTGTCGGCCCTGATCGAAACGAAGCGAGCCGGAATGGCAGCCCACGCCAGTCAGATCAATGAGGAGTCGTGGTTCTTCCAGCTGCCGGACGAGGTTTTTGCAACTGCCTTCGGCACCGAGTGGTTCGTCCAGGTCAAGCCACCGTTCGACGGCGACCCCGCCGCCGACCGCCGCGATTGGATCATCTGACCTCCGAGGATTCGTTCGGCAGTCACGGGCGGCCGTGCACATCCGATCCGATCACGTGTCCCCGAGTCGTCCGTCGTCGGTTATCAGGTGCGACATGGTCGACACGTGACGCGTGGCGGCAACTGACGACTGACTACTGAAGACTGAGGACTCCCGCGCTACTCCTTGATGAGCACCCGGAGCAACGCGCCGATCTCCAGGTGATCCTCCAACGGATGGCGCAACGGCAGGTGGGGGTGAACCTCGTACCGATTGCGCCGCCCGACCCGCTCGTGGGACAGGTAGCCGGCGTCCTCGAGCTCAGCGACGATTCGCTGGGCGGCTCGTTCGGTGATACCGACCTGGTCGGCGATGTCGCGCAGCCGGACGTCGGGGTCCTCGGCGATACACAGCAGTGTGTGCGAATGGTTGGTCAGGAAGGTCCAGCCCGGTGATGCCATAACCGCAGCATCATACGTCATCTGTTGCGTGATTCGGGTGACGTCTGCGTGTCGGGTCGCCGAATGCAGCGGCGATCGCCTCCTGCAAGGTGTTGATCTCGGCGACGACCTCTTCGGGGGTCTGGCTCGACATGACATGGACGTACAGGCGGTCGTGGTGCAGCTCGAGCGCAACCGTTCCGGGGGTGAACGAGATGGCGTTCATCAGCAAGGTCACCTGGTTGCGGGTTTCCACGGTCAGCGGGACTTCGACGATGGCGGGTTCGATGGTCTCCGGGTCGCGTCCGAGGAGCCGAATCACGTCCCAGGTTGCGGCGATGAGCTGGCCGGCAAAGTGCACGACGAAGCGCGCCGCAGCCACGGGGTGGAGGAACGCGTGCGGCCAGCGGGGGGCCAATCGGCGCAACGCCCAGGCAAGGAAAGCGGCAACGGCGGCACCACCGACGACAACGTTCGCCCGAAGTGACCCGAACACCGCGATCCAGACCAGGAAGAGCCAAACGGCCAGCAGTGGGCTGGTGCCCGTGGTCCGTTGGACGGAGGTGGATTCCGAATCGGGCAGCACCACGGCCAGCTCGCGCGTTTTTGGAGACCGCGGCGTTTCGGGATCCCGATACGCGGCGCGCGCGAGGAGGCTGATACCGAGTGGGCCGGACAGGAAGAGCAGTGCGATGACGAGGAGCAGCACGGCGACACCGGAAGCAGCTCCCGCCTCGAGTGCGGCTGCTGCAGTCGTCGCAATCACTCCCACCGTCGCCGCCTTGGTTGCGGCATGCATGCGGGTGAAGACATCGGGGAACCGCAGCAGGCCGAGGGCGCCAAGAGCCGTGAGGAGCGCGCCGCCAACCACGGCAATGCCGGCGAGGACGTCGACGATCATCGTTCCGTCTCCGCTTCGATGTACCGGCCGACCACAACCGTGCCGATGAAGGCCACGAGGATCGCAACGACGAGCACCGGTACATACGTCGTGTCCCCGGTGCGGACGATGTAGACGCCGAGGCCGGCGACGCCGGTGAAGAGCAAGGTGTCGAGCGCCACCATCCGGTCGGCTACCGAGGGCCCGAGCGCGATACGGATGACGGCGGCAGCAGCCGCTACGACGAGCAACACGGCGGCGATGGTGGTGGCGACGATCATGGTGCCGCTCCGATCACGAGGGTGCGGTACACCCCGGGCTCGAGGAGGTCGGAAGCCGCACGCTCGGCATATGCGACGAGCGGTTCACCCGCCAACGCAACGATGAGGGTGACGAGGACGAGCGCAGCGGTCGCCGCCGTCATGCCGCGCGCCGGCCGCTCCTTTGGCGCCTCAGCCGGCTCACCCCAGAAGACGCCCGACCAGATCTTCGACATGGAGAACAGGGTCAGCAGGCTGGCGAACAACGACACACCGACCACGACCCAGCGCTCGGCCAGGAAGCCGGCTTGCACCAGGGCGAGCTTGCCTACGAACCCCGAAAGCGGTGGGAATCCGGCCAGGCTGAACGCCGCGAGGAGGAACAACGCCGCGATGAGCGGGCTGCGTTTGGCTACACCGTTGACCTCGTCGATCGCCCCGGTGCCTTCGCTCGTCTCGACCAGTCCGCCGACGAGGAACAACGAGGCCTTGACGATGATCTGGTGCACGATGAACACGATCGCCGCTGCAACGCCGGCCACGGTGAAGAAACCGAGCCCCATGATCATGTAGCCGATCTGGCTGACGATGTGGAACGACAGGATGCGTTTGATGTCCTTCTGAGCGATGGCGCCGAGCACACCGACGACCATCGTGAGTCCGGCGATCACGAGCATGAAGGTGACCGGCCCGTCGCTCGGGAACAGCAGCGTCTGGGTGCGCACGATCGCGTACACACCGATCTTCGTCAGCAGCCCGGCGAACAGAGCGGTGACCGGGGTCGCCGCCACCGGATAGGAGTCGGGCAGCCAGAAGAACAGCGGGAAGATCGCTGCCTTGATGCCGAAGACGAGGAAGAGCATCCAGCCGAGACCGCTGCGCAGGCCGGCCGGGACGGCATCGAGGCGCGTCGTGAGATCTGCGATGTTGACGGTGCCGGCGACTGCGTAGATCAGGGCGATCGTCGTGAGCAGCAGCGCCGATGCAACCAGCCCGATGACGACGTAGCTGATCGTGGCTCGGGTCTGCTCGCCGCCGGCCCGGTAGGTGAGGAGCACGTAGCTCGCGGTGAGCATGATCTCGAAGGCAACGAACAGCGTGAAGAGGTCGCCGGTGAGCAGCGACAGAGCCACCCCGGTCGCCAGCATCTGGTACACGCTGTGGAACCCACGCAGCTCCTCGTCGGTCGATCGTTGGCTCACGGCGTAGACGAGCACCGCCAGCAAGGCAACGGCTGCGGTGAAGAGCAGGAGCACGGCAAGCCGATCGGCGACCAGGGCGATTCCGAACGGTGCTTCCCAGCCGCCAACCGCCACGGCAACCGCCCCATCGGCGTCGACGGCGAAGAGGAGATACCCGGAGACGGCGACGAGGCCGACGGATGCGGCGATGCTCACGATGCGCTGCGCAAGGAGGTTGCGGAGCGCGATCAGACTGAATGCGGCCCCGAAGAGCGGGATCGCAAGGGCGAGTGTGGCGACGGTGGTCATCAGGACTCCTCCCGACGCCGGAATCCGAGCCTGGCGATGCGGCGGTCCTCGACGTCATCCTCGACCTCGTCGGTGCCATGCTCCTGCCACGACCGGTAGGCGAGGGCGAGGAGGAAGGCCGTCACGCCGAACGTGATGACGATCGCCGTGAGGACGAGCGCCTGCTCGAGCGGATCGGAGAACGGACCGGTTTGGCCGGCTTCGACGATCGGCGGGCGTCCGGGCGCTCCGCCGGAGCCGAGCAACACGAGGTTGGCGGCATGCGCAATGAGGCCCAGCCCAACGATGATGCGGCTCAGGAGCTTCTGCAGCAGCAGATAGGTGCCGGTTGCGAACAGGACACCGGCGGTGATGGCGATGACGACCGTCATGAGCGTTCCTCTCCGCCGAGCCGGAGGATGCCGGTTGCGATGAGGCCGAGGACGACGAGGTAGACCCCGGTATCGAACACGAGGACGCTCGTGACCTTGAGGTCACCGATCACGGGGATGGTCGTCTTCAGCTCGAGGGCGCTGAGGAACACGTCGTCGAACAGAAGCCCGAGTGCGCCTGCGAGGAAGGCGATTCCGAGCCCGATGCCGGTGATCACCTCCGGTGAGGTGGGCAACACCCGGCGCACGCCGCGATCGCCGTAGGCGAGGTAGACCAGCAAGAGCGCGGCCGAACCGACGAGCCCGCCGGCGAATCCGCCGCCGGGGGCATCGTGGCCCACAACGAGCAGGTACAGCGAGAAGGCGATGAGCGTCGGGATCATCGTCCGGGCTCCCGTGGCGAGGAGGGGCGAGAAGCGGATGTGCATCAGCTCGCCTCCTCGGTCCTGTTCCGGCGGCGGTTGGTTGCGACGAGGGCTCCTATGCCGATGGCGGCGGCGGCGAGGACGGTGATCTCGCCGAGTGTGTCGAGCGCGCGGAAGTCCGTGAGGATCACGTTGACGATGTTGCGGCCGCCTGCCGGTTCGGCGTTCTCGGCGTAGAACGTCGCGACGTCTCGGTCGGGTGACACTGAGGTGGCGAGCAGCGCGGCCATGGTCACGAATGCCCCAGCGAGCCCGGCGACGGCGAGTCGGACGGAACGCGACAGCGATGCAGGCTCCGCACCGAAGCGGCGGGGGAGGCGGGATAGCACGAACGCAAACAGCGCGACGGTGAACGTCTCGATGAGGAGCTGGGTGAGGGCGAGGTCGGGAGCGCCGAACGCGATGTAGATGCCCGCAACCGCGAAGCCGACGGCTCCGAGCAGCAGTGCGGCAGCCATGCGCCGCTTTGCGCGAGTGGTTGCGATCGCAGTAGCGATCGCAATGACCGCAAGGATCACCTCTGGAGCACCGTTCGTGAACCGCCAGTCCGGCGTAGCGTCGCCCGCAACGAGCCAGGTGACGGCCGTCACCGAGAAGATGGTGGTCAGGATGACGGCCAGATAGACCGGGAGGGAGCCGTTCTGCACGATGCCGGTGACGGCATCGGCCGTACGATTCAGCAGCCTGACCGAGCCGGAGTACACGTTCTGCGCCGGGGGGAGACGAGTGGGCTCGATCAGCCGGCTCCACCAGGTGCGGGCGGTCCACGTGCGGTGGCTGATCAGATGGATCAGTGCGCCGCCTGCGATCGCTGCCGCCGAAACCGCAAGTGCGGGCTTGAAGCCGGGCCACAGCACCAGCTTGACCTTGTCGGCCGTCGCTGCGATCACCGCACTCTCCAGACCGCCGGGCAGGATTCCAAACACGATCGACGCCACAGCAAGCAGTGCGGGGGGTGCGATCAACGGCCGATCGATCTGGCCGAGATGGGCGACGTCGACGCCACCGGGCTGCTCCTCGAACGCGCCCCACCAGAAGCGTGCGGTGTAGGCGACGGTCAACGCGGACGCCACCCCGGCGACGGCCAGGAGGATCCATTCACCGTCGGCGATGACGGCGTCGAAGGCTGCCTCCTTGCTCACGAATCCGAGCACCGGCGGGATTCCTGCCATCGAGATTGCCGCGGTAGCGGCCACCCCGGCGAGCACCGGGCTCGACCAACGGATTCCGGAGAGGTGCCGGATGTCGCGTGTGCCGGTCTTCTTGTCGATGATCCCCACGACGAGGAAGAGTGTCGCCTTGAAGGCGGCGTGGGCCACGAGGACGGCGAGCGCAGCGCCGGTGAGGCCGGCTCCGATCAACGCCACCATGAAACCGAGCTGACTGACCGTGCCGTGGGCCAGCAGGAGCTTGAGGTCGTGCTGGCGCATCGCCTGCACGGCACCAAGGGTCATGGTGATCAAGCCGACGGTGGTCACCGTGACGGCCCACACCGGCTCGGAGGCGAATCCGGGGGCGAGGAGGAGGAGCAGCACGATGCCGGCCTTCACCATCGTGGCCGAGTGCAAGTATGCGGACGCGGGGGTCGGGGCCGCCATTGCGCCCGGAAGCCAGAAGTGGAACGGGAACTGCGCCGACTTCGTGAAGGCGCCGAGGAGGATCAAGACGAGCGCCACGGTGGCCGTCGTTCCTTCGGGCGGGGCGGCGACGATGGCAGAGATCGAGGCTGTGCCCGCGCTGATGCTCAACAGCACGAAGCCACCGAGCATTGCGAGGCCGCCCACCGAGGTCACGAGGACGGCTTGCACCGCCGCAGCTCGAGCAGCGGCCTTCTGATCGTCGAACCCGATGAGGAGGTAGGACGCAACGGTCGTGACCTCCCAGAACAGGAAGAGCGCAAAGAGGTCATCGGCGGCGACGAGGCCGGCCATGCCGCCCGAGAAGAACACCATCAGGCCAAGGAACTTGGCGCGCTTCGGGGCGTCGGTGAAGTAGCGCGCGCTGTAGGCAACGATGAGGAAGCCGATCGTGGCGACTACCGAGGTCAACACCAGCGTGAGGTCGTTCACTCGAATGACGAGTTCCACCCCGAGCGAGGGGAGCCAGGAGATCGTCTCGAAGTCGGCGGGGTTCGAGGCGGCGGTGGCCACGACGATGAGTTGGGCGGCGAACGGGGCCAGGGCCAAGGGGATCAGGGCGTGGCGCAGGCGCGTCCCGGCCAGCCCGATGAGGGCGGCGACGACGAAGTAGGCGGCGATAGAGAGCGTGAGCGGCATCAGATCAGTGCGGGGTTGTGAGAGGTATACGGATCCGGGGGTGGCCGTGGTTTCAGGATTTCAGTTGCATGAAATCTACAGCGTATTATGATCACACGCAACGCAAAACATGTAAACGATGTCGTAATACCCGGAGATCCACCATGGTCATCGAGCAAACCCAGAAGAGGGGTTGGACATTCCTCACGAACCACGCCCACGTCCTGCTGTGTATCGCCGCGGACCCGACGCTCCGAATCCGTGAGATTGCCGTACTCGTCGGCATCACCGAGCGAGCCGCCCAGCGCATCGTGGCTGAGCTCGAAGCCGAAGGGTACATCACCCATCAGCGCGTCGGCCGCCGCAACCACTACGAGGTGCATGGCGAGCAGCCCCTGCGTCACCCACTCGAGCACCACATGGGCATCAGCGCCTTGCTGCATGCTCTGACCGTCGACGTCGGACCCGTCCGGACCGGCTGAAAGGAGACCGCCGTGCAACGCTTCCACGAGATCCTCGTCCTCGTCTCGTCCGATCCCGAGATGCCCCGGGTCATTGCTCGGGCGGCCGAACTGGCCGAGCGCAACCGAGCGCGGCTGACGCTGATCGACGTCGTTCCCGGCCTCGGCACTCGTCGCCTCGGGCGGGGGAGCGCGTCGTCGGACATCGATCTCCAAGCGTTGCTCGTCGAGGCGCGTCGCAATGAACTCGAAGAACTGGCCGCACGGGTCATGACCGTCGAGACCCGGGTTGTCGTCGAGGTTGGCGTCCGATTCGCCAAGGTCATCGAGCGGGTCATCGAATACGAACACGACCTCGTCATCACCGCACCAGACCGATCCGAATCGCATCGCGGACTCGGCGGCTCATCCACCACGCTGCACCTGCTGCGTAAGTGTCCCGTTCCGGTGTGGGTCGACGACCCTCGTACGTGGGGACGCCAAGACGTCGTCGTTGCGATTGGACCATTCCCCGAGGACGGCGAGATCGGCTCGCTGAACCGCATGTTGGTCGAGCTCGGGGTGTCTTTGGCTCGTATCCAGGGTGGTCAGGTGCACATCGCCCATGCGTGGCGACTCGAGGGCGAGCACCTGTTGCGCAACAGCAAGGTCCGGCTCCCCGCAGCGCGGGTCGACGCCCTCGTCGACGAGGAGCGCGTTGCCAACGAGAAGACGTTCGACCAGATCCTCGACGGGATCGACATCACCGGCATGGATCCGCAGCTTCACCTCGTTGAAGGTCGGGCTGCGGACGTGATCAATCGGGTCGTCGACGACGTCCAGCCCGGCGTGGTGGTGATGGGCACGTTGGCTCGCGCCGGTCTGCGCGGGCTGATCATCGGCAACACTGCCGAACGGATCCTCGGTGACCTCGAGGCGTCTGTGATTGCCGTCAAGCCCCCGGGGTTTGTTTCGCCGGTGGGCGGCTAGCGCACGACGAGGCGAGGCAACGAGCCATCGCCGGTGCTGGCACTCTCAGCTCGAGGCTGATGGGGAGCCCTTGAGGGAGAGCAGCCCGGCGGCACCGATGAGTACGAGCCCGGTGAGTCGGCGTTGTGTTGTCACGCGCCCCTGCTTTGACAGCCAATTGGCAAGCCGACCGGCTGTCGCGGCGTAGAGGAGCACGGAGAGGCCGTCGATGACGAGAAACACGACGCCCAGAACGAGGAACTGCGCAGCGACCGGTGCCGCAGCAGCCGCAGGGTCGGTGAACTGCGGGAAGAGGGCCGCAAAGAAGACGATCGCCTTTGGGTTACTGGCCGAGGTGACGAACCCCTGCGCGTAGCGCGACCACGGGTTGCGGACGCCGTGGTCGTCGCGCGATTGGAGCCGTTCCTTGGCGCTTCTGATGTGATTGATGCCCATCCACGCCAGGTATGCGACCCCCGCCCACTTGATGATGGTGAACGCCGTTGCGGAGTTGGTGATGATCGCTCCGAGACCAATGGCGGCGGCGGTCATTTGAAGGCTGTTGGCCGACAGGTCGCCGGCAATCGTCGGAAGCGTTCCACGCGCCCCGTACCGCATGCCGTGGGCAGAACCGAGCATGGTGCTGGGGCCTGGCGTCAGGGCGAGGATCAGGACCGTTCCGACGTACGCAATGAGCAGGGCCGACGACATCGGGGTATTCGACTACCAGGACGAGTGGAAGTCAATGAGGGCGGACGGGCGCCCCGAATAGCATCAAGACCAGGCTCACGCCGAGCGCTCAGGCGGCACGGACGAACGGATCGTCATCCGCCTGACGTTCGAGGTGATGCAGCGCCACGGCTCGGGCCAGCTCGGGTTCGGCGACAACGCCGATCGGGCGGCCGTCGGCGGTGACGATCACCGGCTTGCCGGCGTGGGTGCGGAGGGCCTCGATCGCCGGGCGATCACCGTCGACCTCGACGGGGCTCGCCAGGGGCAGGTCCTTGATCCGCAGGGCACCGCCGTCAGGTCGACGGGCCGTGCGGATGAGTCGAGCAACCTGGTCGAGCTCGACGACGGCAGACGGGTCGCCACCGAAGTCCACTGCGAGCACACGGGATGCCCCGTACGGCGGCGCAGCGAGCAGGTCGGCTACCGGTGACCAATCGGGGACACTCGTGGGCAATGGTGACATCACCTCGCGCATCCGTCGGTCCCCGAGCCCCGCAGCGATCTTGCCGGCACGCGCCTCCTGGCCGGCCGCTCCGTAGAGGAACCAGCCGATGAATGCCGTCCAGAGACCGCCGAAGTTCCCCAGCACGAGCAGCTCGATGGCCCCGAGACCCACGACGCTCAACCCGACCACGCGGCCGACGGACGTAGCTCGGGCGGCGGCGCGATCTTTGTCGCCGCTGCGCTTCCAGAGCCAGGCCCGAAGGAGGCGTCCACCATCGAGGGGAGCGCCGGGGAGCAGGTTGAAGACGGCGAGGACTCCGTTGATGAGCGCGAGCCACAGGAAGGTCGCTGCCGCGAGTGGGGCGACGCCGATGGAGCCGAGCATCAAACCGAGGCCGCCCAGCGTGGCGGCGACCACGATGCTCGTGAGCGGTCCGACGCCGGCGATCTGGGCCTCGGCACGGGGCGACGGTGCTTCATCTTCGAGGTGGGCGACACCGCCGAGCAGCCAGAGTGTGATCGACTTCACCGGCACGCCGTGGCGGCGTGCAACGATGGCATGAGCGGCCTCATGGGCGAGGATCGACCCGAGCACCCCCGCTCCGGCAACCGCACCGCCGACGAGGTAGCCGGCCGTGGAAGCACCGGGAACGAACTGGGGGAGTACCGAGCTGCCGACGATCCACGCAACGAGGCCGGCGATGACGAGCGCGCCAGCGTGGATCCGCACTGGAATCCCGCGGAAAGTGCCAACAGCGATGGTCCGCATGGCGTTCTTCTCCTTGTGTCTTCTGAGTCTGTCGACTCGAGGTAACGGTATGGATGATCTGGTCGGTACTGAAGACCCGATTCGACGGCGGTGGGCGTACCGATGTGCTCAGACGGTGAGCTTGATGCGGGCCTCGTCGATGCTGTCGGGGCCGGCAAGGACGGTGATTTCGTCACCAAACTGAAGCTCGGTGTGGCCGTGGACCACGACCGTCGATCCGTTCCTCGTCAGCTGGAGGAGCAGCACGTCGGTCGGTAGCCGAAGGTCTCGAACCGGTGTTCCGGCGAGGTCCGGGTTGGTGATCTCGAGCTGGGTGACGAGCCGATCGGCATCCTGACGGAGTAGCAGCGTTGCGGACTGCGGCGAGGTGACGGCCTGCTCGAGCAGCGAGACGATGGCCGTCCCGGGATCGACAACGAGGAGATCCTCGATGCCCTCGTATGTCCCGTTGTAGCCGGGGTCGGCTGGGCGAGCGACGAGGCGCTGCACACCGAGATCAGTCGCAAAATCGAGGATGCGTGCGTTGGCGTCGTCGTCGCCGAGCATCGCGACAACGGCGTCGGTGTTGTCACCCATCAGCTCTCGAATCGTTGCCTCGGAGACGTCCGGAATGTGACGCTCGTCCACATCGGCGGCAGCCAGTCGGGCGACATGCTCTTCGTCGGTGTCGGCGACCACGACTTCCCAGTCCATTCGCTGCAGCGCCCGGGCGAGTTCGAGCGACTGACTCTCGACTCCGAGCACGACGGCCCGGCGAGAGGGGGCCGTTCCGCGATCCGGCTCGTGCGTCTCGCCGACCCTGCGCAGCCCGGCCTTGAGGAACAGTGGGCCCACCACCTCGTTGATGACCACGACCGAGATGATCAACGTAGCGAAAGCGTCGCCCAGGCTCGGGAACTGCACGGCCACCTCCCGAGCCAGACCGAGAGCGATTCCAGCCTGCGTGATGAACGCCGCCCAGAAGACACGCCGATGGCGGGGAGCCTCCCCAGCCCAGCGAGAGCCGAGCCATGTACCGCCGGCAATCCCAATCGCTCGCAGCACGAACAATGCGACTGCGACAGGCAGGACGGTCCAGAGGATGTCGAGCTTCAGGGAGAGCCCGGTCAGAGTGAAAAAGGCGATGTACACCGTGGGGCCGACGACGTGGAGCAGGTCGGCGAAGTCATCTCGTGCGGCAGTGAAGTTCGTCATGATGAACCCGGCGATCAAGGCGATGAGCAGAGGCTCGATGTAGATCTCGAAGCCAAGGGCGTCCGGGCTCCATTCGGACACGAAGTCGGCGAGCTCGTAGATGCCGAAGCCGGTGGCGAGGACGAGCGCGATCTTGACCATCTGGTGGCCCGGCAGGGACATGATCAGCCGCAAGATCTGACCGGCAATGACGCCAAGCACCACGGCGATGAACAGATCGAGTGCCAGCAGAAGAATGAAGCTGAGATCCAGCGACGAGTTCGTCAGCAGCGGCGATGCGATCGACGTCATGGTGGCGAAGAGCACGATGATCGCTACGTCCATCGTGATGGTGACGCCGAGGACGGTCCTGGTGAACCGGCCGCGGGCGCGGACGTCCTTGATGACGGCGATCGTCGAGGGAGGCGACAGAGCGAGCAGCACCGCAGCGCCGAGAAGGGCGGTCGCCAGCCGGGCGCCGGTATCGAGATCACGCGTGAATGACACGACGTCAGTCAGCAGGAAGATGCCAACGGTGAGCAGGGCATACGCCACGAGGATGATGCCCGAGGTGATGGACAGGATCGGCTTGAGGCGGGGGCGGATCTCCTTGATGTAGAGCTCGCTCCCGGCGACAAACGCAATGACAGCGAGGGCGATCTCGTCGACGAACCGTAGATCCTCGGTTGCGCTCGAGGGGATGAGGTCGAGTGCAAACGAACCCGCGATCGCACCGGCGAACAGGTAGCCAGTGATCGCCGGCAGCTGGATGCGTTTGAAGGCGTCGCCGATGGCCGCTGAGGCCAGGGCGACGACGCCGAACGAGGCGAGCAGGAGAGCAGTGTTCATTGCCGCCGGGCGGTGGTGCTGGAGTCGTTCACGGAGCTCATCTTCGTGTCAGGATATCAATAACACGAAATATATTACACGTTTCCAGAATCACGCAAGGAAAATGCCGAAATCCAAAATGGCCTCTTGACACGAATCACAAATAGAGATATCTATATCGTGTATCAGAGATCGTACGAAACGATCCGGACGTAGGAGCGAACCATGACTGCGAACCCGACTCTTCCGCTCGTCGAGGCAGCCGCAGCCGACCGGATGAGCTCACCCAATGATCGACCGGCCGACTCCTGGCGCGTCGCCTGGAGTCGCGGCGAAGGATGCCGTGAACTGGCCGAGCACCTCACGGACGACCTCCCGGTGCGGATTCAGACCGACCTGGCTGGCACGTGCATCGATCACCGTGCGGAGATCCTCGTCACGCGCCGCTTGAGCAGCTTCGATCTCGTCTCGCAGGTCGTGCCCGTCGGTGTCGATCTGTCCCGTGTCGATTCGATCACTGCGGCGGTGTCCGACGGCCCTCACTCGCCCCTTGCAGCCGCCATCGCCGACCGTTTGGCCACGACGCTCGGTGTGCCGGCCGAGATCGCCACGGTGTATCGCTCACCGGAGGAACTCCCCGCAGCGCTCGCTCGGATCGAACGGCTCGGCTTCTCGTACCCGAACTTGGGGCGGAGGATCGCCCAAGCCAAGAGTGCCGTGGGCCTCATCGACACGCTCGGCTCGCGCACGCTGCTGATTGCAGGCGCTCCGGAAGGCTCCTGGTTCCAGCGTCAGCTCTGGGGTCCAGGCCCCGCCGTGGCATCACAAACGACTGGTGGCGCCATCGTCGTCCGGAGCGCTGCCCTTCGTTGCTTCCATGCCGCGGTGAATCCCGCAGGGCACACCGTGTCGCCCGATCTCCCTGTCTCCGAAGCCAAGCGACTCGTGCGGTTCCCAACCGCACCGGTCGCCCGCCACGGGCGTCTCGTGGGGATCGTTCGGCGCCGGGCCCTGGATGTCGCCCCCGATGACGCGGTGGTTGGCGACGTGATGGAAGTCCCGGTGGCCGTGCGGGTCACCGAACCGATCGATGCCGTCGGTGATGTTCGGAAGTACCTCGACGACGGCCCGGTCCCAGTCGTCGACGAACGCACTCAGCTCGTCGGCATCGTTCCAGCGGTCGCCATCGCGGCGATCACCGAGATGGGGAGTGCAGCATGACCTCTTCGTGGAAGCCAACAGTCGGAAAGCCTCGCCGCCAAGACGTCCGTGATCTCATCAGAGGCGGCACCTTCATCGCCATGATGGTGGGCGCACTCTTCGGCTACGCGTTCATCGCCTGAACGGTCGCGATCCAACGTCTCGGTGATGTCGGGTCTCAAGTCTCAAGTCTCAGGTCTCAAGATGACCGACCTGGGACTTGCGACGTGGGACGTTGAGCCGAAGGCTCAGCCGTTCATCACATCTCGGATGGCGTGCACCACGTGGTGGTCGCGAACGAGGGCGTGGTCTTCGATGGCGAACTGGGGCCACGGGGCGTCGGTGCCGGTGAGTCGTTTGATCGGCGCCTCCAGCGAGTAGCCGGCCACCTCGGCGACATGGGCTGCGACTTCCGCGGCGACCCCTGCGCTGCGTTGTGGTTCCTGCACGACCAGGAGGCGACCGGTCTTCTCGACACTCTCGACCACGGTGGTGGTGTCCCACGGGAAGATCGTGCGGAGATCGATCACTTCCACGCTGACACCTTCCTCGGCTGCCGCAGCGGCGGCTCGCTCGGCCACCGGGACCATTCCACCGTAGGTGACGAGGGTCAGATCGGTGCCCGATCGCCGCACCTTTGCAACGCCGATGGGGACCTCGTACGGCTCCTCCGGCACGGGCTCCTTGATTGATCGATAAAGCACTTTCGGCTCGAGGAACACCACGGGATCGTCACCGCGCAGCGCCGTCGTGAGAAGGCCTTTGGCGTCGTACGGCGTCGACGGTACGACGACGGTGAGTCCCGGGGCGTGCATGAGGAATGCCTCGGGCGAGTCGCAGTGGTGCTCGTGGGCGCCGATGCCGGCCCCGTTGGGGAACCGCAGAACCATAGGAAGTGAAGCGTTGCCCCGGCTACGGAAGCGCAGCCGGCCGAGATGGCTCGCCACCTGGTCGAACGCCGGGTAGAGGAATCCGTCGAACTGGATCTCCGCCACCGGCCGGCTGCCGCTCACAGCCATCCCGATGGCCGTGCCGACGATGCCCGACTCGTTGATCGGCGTGTCGATCACCCGGTCCTCTCCGAATCGATCGTGGAGACCGGCCGTGATCCGGAACACGCCCCCGGCGACACCGACGTCTTCGCCCAGCACGAGGATCGAGTCGTCGGCGTCCATCGCCTGGTGGAGGGCCTGGTTGATGGCGTCGGCCATGGTGATGCTCGGAGCCTCCGGGCCCGGCGCAAGCTCAACGCCGGGTTCCGGCCATCGTTCATCGGCGCTGAACTCGGTCAGGTTCTCTCCGGCACCGCGCTGTAGCTCGTGGAGCTGATCGATGAGGATCTCCGGGACCCGCGCATACGCATCACGGACGATCGTATCTCGTCCCGGCAGGGGAGCGTCCTCGATCTCGTGCATCGCCTTGTCGAACATCGTGTCGGCTTCTTCGCGGAGCGCAACCTCCCGGTCGTCGTCCCAGAGTCCCCTGGCGGCGAGGAACGTGCGCATGCGGTCGATCGGGTCTTTGGCTCGCCATTCGTCGACTTCGGACTCATGGCGGTACAGACTCGGATCGTCTGCGGTGGCGTGTGGTCCGTAGCGGAAGGTCAGCGCTTCGATCAGGGTCGGGCCGTCACCTCGCCGAGCTCGATCGACCGCGTCACGGGTTGCCTGGTAGACGGCGAGTGGGTCCATGCCATCGACCCGAATCCCGTGGATGCCGTACGCCACGGCCTTCTGTGCGATCGTCTCGGAGGCGGTCTGCTTGCTATAGGGCACGGAGATCGCATACAGGTTGTTCTCGCAGATGAAGACGTTGGGGGTGTTCCAGACCCCGGCGAAGTTCAGCCCCGAGTGGAAGTCGTTTTCTGAGGTTGCTCCGTCGCCGAAGTACGTCCCGACGACGGTGTCGTTGCCACGTTGGCGTTCTGCGTATGCATGGCCGACTGCATGGGCGATCTGGCTGGCGATGGGTACGGCGATCGTCATCATGCGGTACCGATGGACATCCCAGTCCTCGGTTGGGAGGCCCCGCCAATAGGACAGCACCACGTCGAGTGGCATCCCGCGGGCGATCTGGACGGAGAGATGGCGGTAGGCCGG
>JASJAX010000176.1 GCA_030066755.1 Acidimicrobiia bacterium | reverse complement strand
GGCCGCCGGGCATCGCCGCGACCGCTTCCTCGAGGTCGAACAAGTGCTCGTGGAGGCGGCGCTGCGCCTGCCGTTCAGGAAGTTCTGCACCGTCGTGGCCCACTTCGAGCTGATGACGGAGCAGGACCTCGACGACGCCGACGACAAGGAACGGGCCAAGCGGTCGGCCGAGCTGCGGAAGTCGCGGCGCGAACGCGGCGGCGGGACCTTCGAGGCGAAGCTGGACGCCGAGGGGTTCGCGACCTTCGCCCGTCGGCTGCAGGAGATCGAGCAGGAACTGTTCGAGGCCGATTGGGCCGAGGCCGAGGAACGCCTTGGCAAGGGCAACGTGACCATCGACGACCTGTACCGCACGCCCACCCAGCGCCGTGCCGACGCGCTGGTCGAGATGTCCCAGCGCGCCGGCGCAGTGCCGGCAGACGCCAAGAAGCCACGGCCCTCGGTGGTCGTCCACATCAGTCACGAGGCGTTCGAGGCCGAGATCAAGCGTCGGGTCGGTGCGGAGTTCGCCTACCCGGCGAACTTCACCGCCGAGCTGTCCGACGGCACACCCATCAGCCCCGGACGAGCACTGGCCCTGGCGGTCGAGGGCGAGGTTCGTCGGCTGGTGTTCGACGGCCCGGACGTCCGTACCCGGTTCGGTCGATCCAAACGGTTCGCCGACGGCGCCCTCCGCGAGATGATCATGGCCCGCGACCGCCATTGCCAGGGGCCGGGCTGCGACGTGCCCGCATGGCGGTGCGATGTCGATCACATCATCGACTGGCAACACGACGGCGAGACCAACGGGGATGACCTGGAGCTCAAGTGCCGCTGGCACAACGGCAACAAGTCGCAGTTCCACATCTTCACCGACCCGGTCACCGGCAGGGTCTCCTGGCGACGCCGCCGGCCCGCCCGCGCCGCCTGATACCTCGGGGAATCGGGTCGGGATCCTCCCGGCCCAGCGCTAGCGTGTTGCCGTTGCCCGAGTAGCTCAGTCGGCAGAGCGATTCACTCGTAATGAATAGGTCAGGGGTTCAATTCCCCTCTCGGGCTCTGCGATCCAGACGATAGGCGGCCCATCCATCGCGCGTCTATCGCGCGGATGGAGACGAAGCTGTCGCGGCTATGTCACGGGCGAGCTGGATCCCGACTGGTCAGAAGCTCTCGTCTGCGTGGATAACCGGGGACGCGGGGCGGCCGCTGGGCCGCAGCACCATGACGAGATCCCCGGGTTCGACCGAGGCGCCGGGGTTGATCGCGACCCGGATCACCGATCCGGAGATCGGTGTAGTGATGTGGGACTCCATCTTCATCGCCTCGATCACGGCCACCGAGTCTCCAGCCTCGATGCTGTCACCCGGCTCCACAGAGACGTTGACGATCCCGCGGAAGGGGGCGGCGACGTGGTCGGGTCGGGCCGGGTCGGCCTTCTCTGCAGCCACGGTGTCGGTAGCGACGGAGCGGTCGACCACATCGATCGGGCGGAGCTGCCCGTTCAGCCGGAACACCACCGACCGCACGCCCTCATCGTTGGGCTCGCCGATGGCCTCGAGACCAACCAGCACCCGGACGCCACGTTCGAGTCCGATGGAGACGTCCTCGTCGGACTCGCTGAGCCCGTACCAGAACAGCGACGTCGGGAGGACGGACAGGTCCCCGAACCGGCCCCGCATCTCTTCCTGGGACTTGGCCGGTGCGGGGAAGAGCAGATGGTTGAGCGTCCTGCGGGCTTCGGATCCCTCCAACGCACGGCGATCATCGTCGGACAATCCTGCCGACGTTCGGGCCGCGGGACGGTCGGTGAGGGCGGCGGTCCGGAATGGCTCGGGGAACCCCGCCGCCGGTGTACCGAGCTCGCCGCGAAGGAAGGCGATCACGCTGTCGGGGAGGTCGACGCTGCGCGGGTCGGACTCGAGCTGCTCTGGGGTGACGCCGGTGGCGACCAGGTGCAGCGCCAGATCGCCCACCACTTTCGAGCTCGGCGTGACCTTGATGGGCCGGCCGAGAATGCGATCGCACGCCGCATAGAGGTGTTCGACCTCCTCGAACCGGTCGCCGATTCCTAGGGCGATGGCCTGTTGCCGGAGGTTGCTGAGCTGTCCGCCGGGGATCTCGTGGCGATAGACGGTTCCCGTTGGAGCTCGTAGCCCGGCTTCGAACGGGGCGTACAGGTTGCGGACCGCCTCCCAGTACGGCTCCAGGTCGCCGATGGCGTCGAGATCGATCAGCGTGGTTCGGTCCGAGTGATCGGTGGCTGCGACCAGGGCGGCCATGGACGGCTGGCTCGTCATGCCCGACAGCGGTGGCGCGGCGCCATCGACGGCGTCGACCCCGGCGCTGACCGCCGCCAGATAGGTCGCGAGCTGCCCGCCGGAGGTGTCGTGGGTGTGGAGGTGGACCGGGGTGTCGAACCGCTCCCGCAGGGCGGTGATGAGCGTCCGCGCCGCCGGCGCCCTGAGCAGCCCCGCCATGTCCTTGACACAGAGGACGTGCACGCCTGCCTCGACGAGCTGTTCTGCGGTCGTGAGGTAGTAGTCGAGGTCGTAGAGGGTCTCTGCTGGGTCGGACAGATCGCCTGAGTAGCAGAGCGTTCCCTCGGCGATCGCGCCGGTCTCGAGCGTGGCCTCGATGGCCGGCCTCATCTGTTCCACATCGTTGAGGGCGTCGAAGATGCGGAAGATGTCGATGCCGGTCCGCTGCGCCTCGGTGACGAACCGACGACACACGATGTCGGGGTACGGCGAGTAGCCGACGGTGTTGCGGCCACGGAGCAGCATCTGCAGGCACAGGTTCGGGGCTGCTTCGCGGATCCTGGCTAGGCGGTCCCACGGGTCTTCGTGGAGGAAGCGAAGGGCGACGTCGTAGGTGGCCCCGCCCCAGCACTCGAGGCTGAGGAGCCCGGGCAGCGAGTGCGCCAGGTGTCGAGCGCCCGCCACCAGGTCGACCGAGCGGACCCGAGTGGCCAGAATCGACTGGTGCGCGTCCCGAAGCGTGGTGTCGGTGACCGCGATGTCGTCGGCGGATCGGAGCCACGCCGCGAACCCCTCGGGGCCGAGCTCGTCGAGTCGTTGCTTGGACCCGGCGGGTGGGTCGTGGTCGGGTCGGGCAGGGAGCTTGGTCGAGGGTTCGACCAGCTCGGGAGGCGGCCCGTTCGGTCGGTTCACGGTGATATCGGCCAGGTACCGCAGCAACCGGGTGGCGCGGTCCGAGCCGACCGCGGCCGAGGTGAGGTGTGGCCGCTGGTCGATGAAGTCGGTGGTCACCGATCCATCGCGGAAGTCCTCGTCGGCCAGGATGGCTTGGAGGAATCCAATGTTCGTCTCGACGCCGCGGACGCGGAACTCTGCCAGGGCCCGCTCTGCTCGTCGGAGCGCAGTGGAGAAGTCGTGGCCCCGGCACGTGAGCTTGACGATCAAGGAGTCGAAGTACGGCGAGACCTCCGCTCCGACGTAGCCGGTCCCTCCGTCGAGGCGGATGCCCGCCCCACCGGGCTGGCGATACGCCACGATGCGGCCTGTGTCGGGACGGAAATCGTTCGCGGGATCCTCGGCGGTGATCCGGCACTGGAGGGCGAAGCCTCTGGGTGCGGCGGCCGCCTGATCGATGCCCAGCTCGCCGAAGGTGGCACCTGCGGCGATGCGGATCTGGGACTCGACGAGATCGATGTCGGTGATCTCCTCGGTGACCGTGTGCTCCACCTGGATGCGCGGGTTCATCTCGATGAAGACGTGGCGCCCGTCGCCACCGACAAGGAACTCGACGGTGCCTGCGTTGCGGTATCCGATCGCACGGGCGTACGTGACCGCGTCGGTGCAGAGCTGGTGGCGAACGGCGGGGTCGAGGTTCGGGGCCGGAGCGATCTCGACTACCTTCTGGAAGCGGCGTTGCATCGAGCAGTCGCGCTCGTGCAGGTGCACCACCTCGCCCGCCGCGTCGGCCAGAACCTGGACCTCGATGTGGCGGACGTCGGTCACGGCTTCTTCGAGGAAGACGGTCGGATCGCCGAATGCGCTCTCGGCCTCGCGGACTGCAGACGCCAGAGCACCCGGGAGATCAGCCGCGCGATCGACCCGGCGCAGTCCTCGGCCTCCGCCGCCAGCAGCCGCCTTCACGAAGATCGGGTAGCCGATCTCGTCAGCGCGGGCGAGCGCGTCGGCCGGGTCGGTCAGCGATGGTGACTGGCGGAGCACCGGGAGCCCAGCGGCCTCGGCGGAGGCCCGGGCGCGCATCTTGTTGCCGGTCAGGGTGAGCACGTCGGCCGACGGTCCGATGAAGACGAGTCCAGCCGCGTCGCAGGCTTCGGCGAGCTCGGGGCTCTCGGAGAGAAAGCCGTAGCCGGGGTAGACGGCGTCGGCGCCGGCGCGCTGGGCTGCGGTGACGATGGCGCCGATGTCGAGGTACGCCCGGACGGGGTGACCTCGTTCTCCGATCTCATAGGCCTCGTCGGCCTTCAGGCGGTGGAGGCTGTTGCGATCCTCGTACGTGTGGACGGCGACGGTCCGGATGCCGAGCTGGGTGGCCGCACGGAACGCCCGAATCGCGATCTCGCCCCGGTTGGCGACCAGAAGCGTCCCGAAGGGTGGTGTCGGCACGTCCTCAGCCCGCGGCAGCGTGCTTGCCGGGCTCCCACCCCTGGTCGCCGATCAATGACCCGGCAACGGCCATCGGCTCCTCTTCGAGCGGCGTGGCCATGGAGTCGTTCCAGCGGTTGAAGACGCCGAACATGCACACCACGCCGAGGATCTCGACGATCGCCTGGTCATCCCAGTGGCTGCAGAGCTCGTCGTAGAGCTCGTCGGTGACTGCGTTTGGAACGGAGGCCGCTGCCAGGGCGTACTCCAGCGCAACCCGCTCCGCTTCGGAGAACAGCGGACTCGTGCGGTACTCGTAGATCGCCGTCATCTTGTCGGCGTCGATGCCGTGGCGGGTCGCGCTCACAGTCGTATGGGCACGGCAGTATTGGCACCCGGACGCAAAGGAGGCCATGTGGGCGATGAGCCGCTTCAAGCCGAGATCGACCTGGCCTTCCGGGTCGAACACGGCCTTGTTCATCTGCACCACGGCCTTGGCGATGGCGGGCACCCGCTGCATCGTCAGCAGGCTGTTAGGGACGAACCCGAGCGTGTTGACGAAGTGCTCGAGCGTTGCCCTGAGTTCCGGGTCGGTGCAGTCTTCGATTGGGAGCGGTTCCATTCGTGGCATCGGAGGTCCTCCTGATGTGTTCGCGGCAGATGCGGCGTCAGCTGGCGACAGCGGCAGCGCCTGCGTCGGCGATCTGTTGATCCTGTTCCTCAGTGGCCCCTGACACGCCGATCGCGCCCGCGACACCGCCTGCCATCGCGATGGGTGTGGCCCCGCCGACGGCCATCAGCTCATCGACCTTCGGGGCCAGCGCGTGCAGCAGGGTGGGGTCGGAGCCGAAGACGTCGCAGATGTCGGACCCTCGAGTGCCGGAGGCCGCCGCAGTCCAGGCCTTCTTGGCGGCGGCCGTCACAGAGAAGAGTGGCGCACCGTCCATCCGGGCCATGGCGAGGGGATCTCCCGCGGGGTCGGCCACGAGCACGACCACAGAGCAGCCGAGGGAGGTTGCGGTCTCGGCGGCGGCGGCCAGGGCTCGTTGCGCGCCGGCGAGGGTGAGTCGCGGCACGCCGACGAAGTCGACGGCCGGTGCTCCCTTCTGGGCAGGACTCATGGTTCGATGCTCGTGGTCACGGAGCCGAGGTCGCCGAACGTCGCAGTCAGTCGGTCGCCCGTGGCCATGGGGCGCATGGGTCCGAGTGCGCCCGTCATCACCACATCGCCGGCCCGCAGCGGTGTGCCGCGGGCACACATGGTGTCGGCCAGCCATCGCGCTGCGTTGAGAGGGTGGCCCAGGCAAGCGGCGCCGCCGCCAGTCGAGACCTCGGTCTCGTTGACCGACATCGACATCGGGATCGTGCGGAGGTCGACTCGGTCGAGCGGAACGGGTCGGCCGCCGAGTACGTAGAGGCCACAGCTCGCGTTGTCGGCAACCGTGTCGACGATGGTGATGTCCCAGTCGGCGATGCGGCTGTCCACCACTTCGATGGACGGCAGCGCGTAGGCCGTGGCCGAGATGATGTCAGCGAAGCCATGTTCGCCCTTGTCAAGGTCGTGTTCGAGCACGAGCGCGACTTCAGCCTCGGCCCGTGGCTGAAGCAGCCGCTGCGCTGGGATCGGGACTCCGTCGCCGAACTCCATGTCGGCGAACAGGGTGCCGAAGTCGGGCTGGTCCACGCCGATTTGTTCCATGACGGCGGGGGAGGTGATTCCGATCTTGCGCCCGGCTACACGCCGGCCGCCGTCGATGGCGAGCCGGGTGTTCTCGTCTTGGATCGCGTAGCCGGTGTCCACATCGGTGGAGGTGCCGACGATGTCACGCACCGGACTGCAGGTCTGGCCGCTCTCGGCGGCGGCGCGCAGTTGGGCTGCGGCTCGTTCGATCAGCTCGTGTGCGGTCATGTCAGTCCTCCGCCTGCTCTCGGGCCAGTCGGGCCTGCTTGTCGGCCAGAAGCTCGCCGCCGGCCATGAAGTCGGTGGCTTCAACCTCGGTGATCCAGACGCGGACGGAGTCCCTTGGCGCGCCGATCGAGTCGACAGCGGCATCGGTCAGCGCCTCGAGGAGCGCTCGCTTCTGTTCGGGCGTGCGCCCCTTGGCCATGTGGACGTTGATCAGCGGCATGACTTCAGACCCCCCGGACAGTGACGCTGCCGAGGTGAGAGTATCGAGCCTGCGCGACGGTGCCCGGCGCCAGCGGCCGGGCGTCGGTGGGCGCACCGGCAGGGATGATCCAGCCAGCCTCGAGCTTCTGGCCGTGGCGGCCCAGGTGGTTGGCGAGCATGGCGACGCATGCGGCCGGGTCGTCCAACAGTGCAGCACCGGTGGCCGTGCCCATGATCTGGGCGTCGACCTCGAACACGCAACCGAGTGTGAGGAGATCGACCTCGCGAGGGCCGACGCCATCGGTGCCGACGGCCACTCGTGCCGCTGATGTGTTGTCGGCGACAACGTCGGGGAGGGTGAATGAGAACGCTTCGTAGCGCGAGTCGATGACCTCGATGCCGCCGACGACGCTCGCGGTGGCGTCGAGCACGTCGTCCGCCGTGACACCCGGCCCGCTCAGGTCCTCAGCCAGGACGAACACGAGCTCCGGCTCGACCCGGGGGTGGATGAGCTCGTCGACGACGACGTCGGGGCCATCGAGCACGCTGGACTCCAGCACCCAGCCGTAGCAGGGGTCGGTGACGCCCATCTGTTCCTGCTTGGCCACCGAGGTCAGGCCCAGCTTCGCGCCGATCACCGAGTCGCCACGGCTGAGCTTGAGCTCGAGTAGCGCCGCCTGTATTGCGTACGCATCGTCGAGGGGGAGCGCATCGAGCTGCTTCTCGATGCCGCCGACTTCGCGGCGTTCGTCGACGGCTGCCTGCAGGTAGGCCGCCCATTCAGCGTGATCGATCACGGTCATGGTGTTCTCCCTTCGCTGGGGTTCGGTGCGGAGGATCAGCCTTCGGCGGCCAGGACATCGGCGAGCTCGGGGTCGAGCACCTCGTGGCAGTCCTTGATGGTCTCGAAGCCGATGCCGTCCGGGACCAGCTGCACGATCCGGCCTGCGTGGTTCGCCTGGTGACGATCGCCGTCGCCGAAGTACCAGTCGCCGCACATCAGGTCGGTCTCGTAGCCCTCGACTCCACGCAGGGCGTCGGTGACC
>JASJAX010000175.1 GCA_030066755.1 Acidimicrobiia bacterium | reverse complement strand
CCTTTGCTTCGTCCCCGTTCAGCTCGTTCTGCGTCGCACACGGGAGAGCCACCTCGGCATCGTCGACGCCCCATGGACGTTGACCGGCGTAGTAGTGGACCCCGAACTTCTCGGCGTACTCAGCGATCCGGCCTCGCCGGTTGTTCTTGAGGTCCTTGACCCACTCGAGCTTCTCTTGGTCGATGCCTTCGGGGTCGTAGATGAACCCGGAGGAATCGGAGAGGGTGACCGCTTTGCCACCGAGCCGGTTCACGTTCTCGACGGCGAACTGCGCGACGTTGCCCGATCCCGAGACCAGGCAGGTCTTGCGATAGACGCTCTCGCCACGTGTCTTCAACATCTCCTCCGCGAAGTACACCGTGCCATACCCGGTGGACTCCGGGCGAATCAGGCTGCCGCCCCACTCGATGCCCTTGCCCGTGAGGATGCCGGTGAACTCGTTGGCGAGCTTCTTGTACATCCCGAAGAGGTAGCCGACCTCACGTGCTCCAACGCCGATGTCGCCGGCCGGCACGTCGGTGCGA
This sequence comes from Acidimicrobiia bacterium, assembly GCA_030066755.1. Classification (GTDB taxonomy): domain Bacteria; phylum Actinomycetota; class Acidimicrobiia; order Spongiisociales; family UBA5794; genus JASJAX01. Next base: position 7,033 of record JASJAX010000175.1, on the reverse strand, counting down.
TCGCCGATATGGCGCCACAGCTCACCCATGAACGACTGGCAGAACCGCATCACTTCGCTGTCGCTGCGACCCTTCGGATCGAAGTCGGAGCCGCCCTTGCCGCCGCCCATCGGCAACGTCGTCAGGCTGTTCTTGTACACCTGCTCGAACGCCAGGAACTTGAGCAGTCCGAGGTTCACCGTCGGGTGGAACCGCAACCCGCCCTTGTACGGCCCGATGGCGCTGTTCATCTCGACCCGGAAGCCCCGGTTGACATGCACGCGCCCGGAATCGTCCTGCCAGGGGACCCGGAACATGATCACCCGCTCTGGTTCGACCATCCGGTCGAGGATGCGAGCCTCGGCGTACTCCGGGTGGCGGTCCAAGACCGGCCAGACCGATTCGACCACTTCCCTCACGGCTTGATGGAACTCGGGTTCGCCGGGGCTCCTCGCCGCGACGCGGTCCATGAACTCCGATACCGTTTCGGTCACGGGTGTATTCCTTTCCCACTCCGGTCCGGCCACGTGTGGCCGGGCCGACTGTTCACCAACTTCCTCAGTTCAATCCGACGGCGACGTTGAACTCGTCGATGAGGTCGTCGATCGGATCGGCCATCGCTTGGATCCCGGTCCAGTAGTCAGGGTCGTACCACTGGGCCTGGATCTCCTCGTAGGTCTTGCCCTGCTGCTCGACCCACGTGTAGTACTTCAGGTTGTGGATCCGCTTCTTGTCGTAGTAGCGAAGCTCTTGCACGTGGTCGATGCCGGCGCCGAGCATGTAGCGGTGGAACGCTCCCGCCGCATCGAGTGAGGTGAACTCGCCCCGCTCGGCACGAAGTTCGACGAGGCGGCTCTCGTACATCTCCATCGAGTCGGTGCCGACCGTGACGAGGACGTCTCCGGAACCCATCTCGTAGTGCTTCGCCATCTTGATGGTCGCCACCATGTTGCCGATGCACGAGATGCCGAAGAGCGAGAGTTGCTCGACCAACTCGGGCTTGACCCCCTGATCGACGAGGTAGGCCTTGCCGGCCGGTTCGTTGAAGAGGCGGGTCAACGAGATCGTGGCCTCGTCGTCGACGCCGATTGCGACGTCGGTGTTCTTCACGTTGTGAATCCACGGGATGTGCTTGTCGCCGATCCCTTCGATGCGGTGCTCGCCGAACCCGTTGTAGAGGATCGTCGGGCATTGGGTTGCCTCGGCGGCGCCGATGACCGACGTCGGGAAGACCTGCTTCAAGTAGTCACCAGATGCGATGGTTCCGGCGGACCCGGTGGCGAGGGCGACACCTCGGAACGTCTCGCCCGGCTGCATGGCCGCTTCCAGCGCCTCGACCATTGCGGGCCCGGTGACGGTGTAATGCCACAGGTAGTTCCCGAACTCGTCGAACTGGTTGAAGATCACGAGATCCTCGCCGGAGTTCCTGAGCTCATTGCACTTGTCGAAGATCTCCTTGACGTTCGATTCGGAGCCCGGCGTCTTGATGATCTCGCCGGCTACCGACTCGAGCCAGTGGAAACGCTCGGCGCTCATGCCTTCCGGGAGGATGGCGATCGATTCGCACGAGAGCAGGTTTGAGTCATAGGCGCCGCCGCGGCAATAGTTTCCGGTCGACGGCCACACGGCCTTCTGCGTGACCGGATCGAACTGACCAGTCACGAGGCGAGGGACGAGACAGCCGAACGCCGCGCCGACCTTGTGTGCGCCGGTCGGGAACCACTTGCCGACGAGCATCACGATCTTGGCGTCGATGCCGGTGAGCTCGGGCGGGAGCTCGATGTAGTTCACCGGTCCGTAGCCGCCTCCGCTCGGCTTCGGCTCGTTCTTCCAGGTGATCCGGAAGAGGTTGCGGGGATCGAGGTCCCACAGGCCGACGTCGGTGAGTTCCTGCTTGATCGAGTCCGGGATCAACGAGGGGTCACGCATCTGCTTGAACGTGGGGATGCGGATGTTGCGCTCGTGTGCCCGCTTGAGCGCCGACTCGAGCGTGGCTTCGTTGATGGTGAGATCGATCATGGTGGTCCTCTCGATTGTGGAGATCGTTGCGTGGGTGGTCTCTAGGTATTGAGGGCTTCTTGGAGTGCCGAAAGACTCGGTGCGATCCGCATCGGCTCCGTCTTGGCCATGGCGACGGCCTTCATTGCCGACGCCACGTCCTTCAGGCCAGACCCGGTGGACAGCACGACGACTCGATCGTCCGCGCCGACGAGCCCGTTGTCGACGGCCTTGATCAAGCCGGCGTACGCCGCAGCGCCTGCCGGCTCGGCGAAGACACCCGACCCGCGGGCGAGGGTCGGCACGGCGGCGAGGATCTCGTCGTCGGTGACTCGCAAATACGCCCCGCCGGTTTGCGTGGCCGCGTTCATCGCCTTGATCCGGTCTCGCGGCAGATCGGCGCTGATCGAGTCGGCGACGGTGTCCGCCGAGATCGGCGCCTTGGTGAAGACGTCCTCGCCCGATTCGAAGGCTTGCACGAGGTAGTCGCTGCCCGCGGATTGGATGCCGAAGATCCGTGGGGAGCGCTCGATCCACCCGAGCCCCATGGCGTCCTTCATCGCCTTGTGGACGCCGCCGATGATCGAGCCATCGCCGACGCTCACGAAGATCGCGTCCGGAGGCTCCCAGCCGAGGTCCTCGAGAATCTCGAGGCCGGCGGTCTTCTTGCCCTCGGTCATGTACGGGTTGTATCCGGTGTTGCGGTTGTACCACCCGTAGTGGGCCGACGCCTCCATACACAGCTCGAATGCATCCGTATACGTTCCGTCGACGAGCGCGACGGTGGATCCGTAGGCGAGGAGCTGGGCGATCTTGGCTTCAGGGGCGCTGGCCGGCACGAAGATCACGTTGCGCTGACCCATCGAGGCACACAGCCCGCTGAGTGCGGCCGCCGCGTTTCCGGTGCTCGCCGTGGTGATCACCTCGGCGCCGGCCTCACGAGCCTTCACGATCGCCATGGCGCTGGCCCGGTCCTTGAGCGAGGCGGTCGGCTGGCGACCCTCGTCCTTCACGAGCACCTGGGCCAGCCCGAGATCGGCCGCGAGCCGAGGTGCGTCGTACATCGGCGTACCGCCCACCGTGAGGGGTGGAACCTCGGCATCGTCGGCCACGGGCATGAGCGGCCGGTAGCGCCACATCGTCCGGTCCGGGTTCGCAGCGAGGTCGGCCTGCGTGAACCGCCCTGCGATGCGCTCGTAGTCGTAGCGCACATCGAGGATGCCTTCGTTGCCGTAGTCGGGGCTGACGTAACCGGCGAAATCCGCCGGGTACATCTTGCCGTCGACCACACAGACCAGGCCGGTGACGTGGTCGAGTGCGCGGCCCGAGGTCATCGAGTGATCCGGGTTCCCGTCGCGCCGGCCATCGCCTTCTCGAGGTTCTCCGGGTTCGTGATCAGCGCTTCTTTGCCGCCACCCTCGAGGAACTTCACGACGGCCCGCATCTTCGGGGCCATCGATCCTTCCGCAAAGTGCCCGCCCTCAGCGAGGTACTGCTTGACCTCGCCCAGGGTGAAACTGTCGACCCACTCCTGCTCAGGGGTGCCGAAGTTCAGCGCCACCTTCTCGACGGCGGTCGAGATGAGGAGCATGTCGGCGCCGATCTCCAGCGCCAGGAGCGCGGATGCCAGATCCTTGTCGATCACCGCAGCGACTCCATGGAGATCGCCGTTCTCGTCGGCGACGACGGGAATCCCGCCGCCACCGACGCAGATCACGACCACGCCGGCGTCGATGAGTTGGCGGATGACGTCGATTTCGACGATGCGGACCGGCTGCGGGGATGCGACGACCCGCCGCCAGCCACGCCCGGCGTCCTCTTTGACGTCCCAGCCTTCTTCATCCCGCCGCCGCTTGGCCTCTGCCTCGTCGAGGAAGGTGCCGATGGGCTTCGACGGGTCGATCATGGCGGGATCGGTTGCGCTGACTTCGACCTGCGTGACCACGGTGGCGACCTGCTTGTCGATGCTCATGGCACGGAAGTCGTTGATCAGATTCTGCTGGAGGGCGTAGCCGATGGCACCCTGTGTGTCGGCGCCGGCGACGTCCATTGGAATCTCGTGGAGTTCGCCGCGCGACAGCTCGGAGCGACGCATGATGAACCCGACTTGGGGGCCGTTGCCGTGGCTGATGGCCACGTCCCAACCGCCTTTCACCAACTCAGCGATGTGCTGATCGGTGACGGCGGCGGCCTGGTACTGGTCTTCGACGGACTGGTGATCCTTGTCGGGGATCAGCGAGTTTCCGCCGATGGCGATGACGACCTTTGGCATGACTACTCCATCACCCCGAGCACGGAGGCGAGCAGCGCCATGCGCATCACGACGCCGTTGTATGCCTCTTGCCAGTAGCGGGCATGACGGGAATCGTCGACCTCGGGGAGGAGCTCGTCACGGCGGGGGAGCGAGTGCAGGATGATCGAGCTGCCCTTGGCCTTCTTCATGACCTCGGAGGTCACCTGGTACTTGGCGTCGGTGCGGGCGTAGACCTCTTGCTTCTCCTGGCGGGCCTTCGTGTAGTCGGGCTGCACGACCGGCTCCATGTAGATGACGTCCGTGGTCTCGATGGCCTCGTCGATGTGGTCGACGATGCGGTAGTTGGTGCCCTTCTCGTCGAGCTCGGCGAGGAACTCGGGGAGTGGTGACATCTCCTCGGGGGCGAGGATGACCATCTCGGCGTCGAACTGGGAGAGCGCATACCCGAGCGAGTGCATGGTGCGCATGCGGTGGTCACCGACGGCCAGAATGGACTTGCCGTCGACCGAGCCCATCTCCTTCGTGATGGTGTAGAGATCGGTGAGGATCTGGGTCGGGTGCTCGCCCCAGCCGTCGCCACCGTTGATGACGGGAATCGAGCACCACTTGGCGGCTTCATGCGGGGCGCCCTGGTCGAAGTGGCGCATCACGATGACGTCGCCGTAGTACTCCAGCATGTGCACGGTGTCCTTGATGGACTCTTGGTAGAAGTCGCCGGCGCGGGTCATCTTGGCGTCGGAGAAGCCGGTCACGTGTCCGCCGAGGCGATGCATGGCGGCCTCGTGAGCGAGGCGGGTGCGCGTGGACGGCTGGTAGAAGGCGGTGACCAGCGTCTTGTGGGCGAGGAGATCCGTGTTGCGCCGCTCCCGGGCGATCGGCTCGAGGCGATCGGCGATGTGGAAGAGATGCTCGAACTCGGCTCGTTCGAATTCCTTGAGCGACAGGATGTCTCGACCGGCGAAACTGCGCATGGATGGGCTCCTCGTAGCTAAAGGCCCTGCTCAGAGGGCGTTTTTCTTGCGGATTCTCCGTTTCCGGGGTTTACAGAACCGGAGTCCTTCGGTAAGTTGTCCTACAAGCATACAACATGATGACCCTACCGCCTAGACTCGTTTTCGAACATTTTGTAAAGCCACGGCGCCAATCGAGCGTGACCAAGTGATTGCCAGGAACCCATCACTGACCGACCAGGTCAAACAGCACATCAAGGAACGGATCCTCGCCGGAGACTTCGAAGAGGGCCGGATCCCATCGGAGAACGAGCTCGCCCAGGAGCTCGGCGTCAGCCGGACGACCGTGCGTGACGCGCTGTCGCGGCTCGAGAACGAGGGTGCGGTCTATCGCAAGCAAGGAGCCGGCACGTTCGTCAACGAACCCGGTCTCCAAATCAAGTCGAGGCTCGAGGAGATCTGGTCGTACGAGGAGGTGTTGCGCGATCACGGCTACGCCCCGTCGGTGCGCGTGTTGCAGGTCGACGAAGAGCCCGCCTCCGAACTCGTCGCCAACGACCTCGCCATCGCTCCCGGCGACCCGGTGCTTCGCATGGAGAAGCTCTTCCTCGAGGACGACGACCCCGTCGTCCTGACGCTCAACCGCATCCCGGCCGCCTACCTCGACGAGGATGTCGACGAGGACGCCAGCGAGCCGCTGTTCGCCTTCATCGAGGCCCACTGCGACCGCAACCTCTCCTACTACCTGTCCGAGATCGTTCCGGTGGTGCTGGACTCGGCGAAGGCCGAGTTGCTCGGCGCCGATCCGGGAACGCCCGCTCTCTGTTTCGAAGAGATCGGCTTCGATCAGGACAACGCACCCATCGTGCGCTCCACCTCCTACTTCCGCGACGACCTGCTCCGCTTCCGCCTGATCCGCAGGCGAGCCGGGGCCTGATGAATCCCACGGCAGAGTCAGAACCAACGCCAACAGAAAGGGCAACGACCGATGCAGACGCATCTTCACGGGCGGGACATGATCACCACCCAGGAGTGGACCAAGGATGAGCTCGACACGATCATCGATGTCGCCCTCGATCTGAAGCGCCGCCGGGCGCTCGGCGAGCAGCACCCGCTCCTCGACAACAAGGTCCTGGCGATGCTGTTCTTCTTCTCGAGCACCCGCACACGTGCCAGCTTCGAGGCGGGCATGGCCCAGCTCGGCGGCCACGCGATGTTCCTCGATTCGACCAGCACCCAGATCGGCCACGGTGATACGTGGAAGGAGATCGGCGACATCCTCGGGCGGTACAACGACGGCATCGCCATCCGCAACGTGGACTGGGACATCGGCAACAAGTACATCCGCGCCGTTGCCGAGGCGAGCCGCACGCCCGTGCTCAACATGCAGTGCGACTGGTATCACCCGTTCCAGGCAATCGCCGACCTGCTCACCGTCATCGAGCAGAAGGGTGACCCTCGCAAGCTGACGTTCAACATGAGCTACGCCTACGCGGACAGCTATCAGAAGCCGATCAGCGTTGCCCAATCCGTCATCCTGCTGATGACCCGCTACGGCGCCAACGTTCGGCTGACCCGTCCGCCGGAGTTCAAGCTCTATCCGGAGATCATCGCCCAGGCCGAAGAGAACGCGAAGAAGTCGCACGGCTCCTTCGAGGTCTACGAGGACTTCGAGGAGGGCATCCGCGGCGCAGACGTCGTCTACGCCAAGGCCTGGGGATCGATGCTCACCACCTCGGATCACGAGGAGTCGGCCAAGATCTCCGAGAAGTACACCGACTGGATCGTCGACGAGCGCCGGATGGAGATGGCCGACGAAGACGCCATCTACATGCACCCGCTGCCGGCCGAC